>JAXDKT010000121.1:0-13400 GCA_034666965.1 Chloroflexota bacterium
CCGGTGCCCATGGTCAGGGCCGCGTTCTTGAATTCGCCCGCAACTCCCGACCATGTGCGCCCGTCCGTCGTGTTCGGCACCGGTACGGTCACAAATGCCTTGACTGCAGAGCCACAGTCGAACCGTACCAATGCCTCGGTTGATCGGGAATTCGTGACCATCGTCTCGATCTGCACCCCTGAGCCCTTGGCTGAAGCCGTCGCTGAGAGCCTTATGCCGTCGACGTCGGATGGCGATGCACCCCCTCCGGCGGACGCTAGCTGCACAGCGATCACAACGACGGCACCCAACACGGGAGCCAAGAACGCCCTGGGCACCCTCGCTGCCACGCGAACGGCTCCATCGGCGATTGGATTGGTCTCGGTACGTGACATCGTGACTGCTCCTCTGGCCCCGCGATCCTGGCTTCCGATTTTCAATGGTTATCGGTGTAGGCCCAGACCTGGGTGTGGCTTCCACTGACGTTCACGACTCCGTAGTGCTGCCACGACCAGTGCACGCCGCAGCAGGTCTGGATGCCGGCGTTGTCGATGTAGTGCGTTGTCGACGACCCAACGTACCGGTAGGCCGAGTTGCCTAGATAGATCGCCACACCCGGTCCTCCGAACTGGCTGTTGCGATCGTGAATCTCGAACCCTTCCCAAGACTCCAATCCGTAGGTCCGCGAATTGGTCGACCCGTTTGTGTCGAATGGAAGAGTGTTCAGGGTGGTATCGGTCGTCCGGTAGTACCAGACAGTCGCGTTGCGGTTGATCGCCTGCTTATAGGCGTGGCCCAGGACGGGTTTCGTGTGCGCTCCGGTTGGATGGATGATCACTCCGCCGGAAACGTCCGAAGGGGTGTAGACCCAGTCGAGAGCGTCGATCGTCGACAGCACGCCGTAGCCAAGCTGAACGAACGCGTATCCCTGGAGGTTGGTGGTCATCACCAAGCTGTCGCCGGAATTCGTTCGGCAGGCCTCGAGTGGACGGACGCTCGCGATCGTTCCCCATACGTAGTTGATGTGCGACGTATCGAGGTGGTGGATGTAGGCGTGCAGGTTGTCGCTGTCCGAGCAGTCGTAGGCGAAGGCAGCGTAGGCAGGCGGGGCGAAGAGAAGGCTCCCCGCAAGAACTGCGACGGCTACGAATAGTGAGCGGATCCGAGCTACCATGTCGCGTCCTCCCTACGATGCTTTGCTCTCATTGGTAGCTTGCAACGGGCGCGCATGCGCCTACGCCGCACGACGCGCCGGCTGCCGGCTGGCTTCCGTCCTCGAGGTCGAAGAGAACGACGTACAGCGTTCCGGAGCGGTGCACGCCGTTCGGGAGTTGGGCGAGATGAACGACCGCCGTTCGAATAGGTGCATGCTGCGGCTCTCGAGCGCCCAACGCCTCCTTCGCGGCCCGAACTGCGTCGGCGCAGTCGATGTCCGGTTTGGAGCAATCAGCTGGCGCGCCGATCGGAAAACCGCTGACGGACGCTGGTTGGGCGGACAGCGAAGCAAGGACAACCGCGAGCAGAGCTGCGCCGACGAAGATGCCGACGACACCGATCGCCGTTCGAGGCCTTCTTTCCACATCGCCCCCTCGTTCGTCAGCCCCAGCCAGACAAGTGAAAGTTGACACACGGGGTGTCCCGCGTCAAGAAACCTGGACACTTTCGGGCTCCGATAGGTGTGGCGCGCGGGGTGGCCAGTCGGGCTCGGCGAGGTAGCGCAGGAGGGGTTGGTCGAACGCGATCGCCTCGTGCGGCCGGGTGTCGTTGTAGAAGCCGGAACTCCTCGACAGGCGGCCCCGAGCTCGAGCACGTCGCGGATCTCGAGGCGGTACAGGTGCTCGTACTTGAGCGACTGGTTGAAGCGCTCGCCCACGCCGTTGGTCTCAGGCGCGTAGTGGCGGGTGCGGACGTACTCGAGCTCGGCCCGCTCGGCCATGAACCGGGCGAAGCCCAGACTCTTGAAGGCCGGGCCATTGTCGGTGACCACGACCAGGCGCTGGAGCTCGCCGGTGGCCGGGTCGAGGCACTCGTCGAGAAGCGGTCGATGGCGTCGGCCGCGGCGGTCCGCCCGAGGACCGCGACGCCCAGGCAGACCTTGGTCACGTAGTCGACCACGATGCCCAGGCGCTAGGTCCCTCCGGCGCTCGTCTCGAACTCGGTGAAGTCGGCCTGCCAGACCCGGTTGCGCCGGGTCGGGGTGATCGCGAAGGTGGCCTTGCGGCGGGCGGCCAGCGAGCGCCGCTCGGCCTGGTAGCGCCGGGGCTGGAGCAGGTCCCGCCGACGCATCGCCCGCTCGATCGAGCTGGCCGAGACCCGGACCCCGTCGGCCCGGAGCATGGCCCAGATCTTGCGGTGACCCCAGGCGGCGTACTTGTGGGCCTCGAGGGCCGTCCGCTCGACGATGGCATCCACGATCGGCGCCGGCCAACGCTGGACCGGCCGGCCGTCGAGGGCGCCGGCCCGCCAGTGATACCAGGTCGAGCGGGGGATGCCCAGGCGGACGCAGAAGCGGCGGACCGGGACGCGGTGCGCGACTCTTATCGCCTCCAGCTCACCGAACGCGGGTAGAGCGCCCCCTTTCTTCGCCACACCCGCAGCTCCGCGTAGGCCTCACCGAGAGCATCGGTCAGCTCCTCGACCCGGTCGTCGAGCTCCGCCTCGCGCTTGGTCGCCTCGGTCTTGGCGTTGTTGCCCCGGGCCAGACCCTCGCGCCCTCCTTCGAGGAACTGGCGCTGCCACTTGGCGATCGTGGTCTGGCTCATCTGCAGCCGGCGGGCGACATCGGTCTGGGTCGTCTCACCCTTGAGCACCGAGAGGACGATGGCGAGCTTCTCGTCGGGCGAGCGGAATGGCTTGCGGCCCATGACGTCTCCTCGGCCACCGGAAGGTCATCAGGGTATGACGAACCCGGTGTCCAAGAAATCCTGACGCAGGACACGAGGCCTGGACGTACGACGACGACCACTTTCGCGTGCACAACGCGTTCCGGGCACCGGGCGCTGCCTCGGTCGCGGATCTCGACGGTGGACCGAACAAAGCCGAACATTTCGCGGACATCTACAGCCGGATGCGACGCGGCATCGTGGGCCATCCGTACGACATCGACGCGTCCAATGTCGCGGAACTCGAAGGCACGTCCGCTGTGTTCCTGGCCGTGGATCCGTCGCCGACGAAGCGAGCGATCATCGAGTGGCTCGAGGCGCACGAGATTCCTTTCTTCGACACCGTCATCGGGGTCGACATTGACGCAGGCGCCCCGTCCGGCCAGGTGCGCCTGACCGCGGGCCTGCCAGGTCGACCTGTGGCCGGGCAGGACTGGATCCCGATGGACGCCCCTGACGGCGACGCCGCCCTGTACTCCACGAACATCCAGGTCGCCGAGTTGAACGCATTCGCCGCGGTGCTCGCTGTCCTCCGCTGGAAGCGATCCCTCGGGTTCTATCTGGATCAGCAGGATGAACAGCACACGTTGTTCACGATCAGCGGCAACGACATCGTCGAAGACCGATGCTGATCCGCCCGCCGGTCCCGCTCGATCACCGTTTCGTCCAGTTCATGCCGCGCGACCTCGAGCCTGGTGTCCTATATGTCTCGATCGAGTACGCGACGTACGTCCACGCCTGTGCCTTCGGGTGCGGCAACCGGGTGGTGACGCCCCTGAGTCCAGACGACTGGCGGGTGACCTTCGATGGCGACACGGTCTCGCTCTGGCCATCGATCCGGTAACTGGGCCTTCCCGTGCGAGTCCCACTACTGGATCCGGGATGACAAGGCGGTCTGGGCGCCGAAGCTGTCGAAGCTGAGGATCGAGTTGCTTCGCGCACGGCAGCGCCTTTCAGCGCAGCGTCACTGGGACGGCTCGGACGGGTAGGCCCCCCCCAAGCTCGAATCGAAGACCTGATAACTGAGCGGCCAACTCTCGCCTTTCCACGCTCGTGCCACAACGCTTAGGCCGATCTAGTTCGTAAACAGCAGGTCCTCGGTTCAAATCCGAGTGTCGGCTCCATTCCCCTGATTCGTGCTCACAAGGACCAGCTGTCTGGAGTTGGCACGGTTCTCGCGACCGTCGTCGCGCGCTCAGGTCCGTGCCACTTGGCGAACACCTGCTAACTGGACGGATTCCCACGTTCGCCGCGGCAATCCACGCGTCGGCCGTGCCCGGCCGACGGATGCCCCTGTGCACGCGCCCCCTGAGACCAGCCGCCTCAAAGACAGCGATCCGGGTCCGACCAGCCGTCACAACGCGCAGGTGTGGAGTCCAGGGACGACGACGGCTCAATAGACGCCGATGGCCGCCCGGCCTCGGAGTCGAGGGAAGACGCCGACCGCCACCCCTACCACCGCGCCACGCTCGGGAACAGCGCGAGTATCTGCGGGGCTTAAGAAGCCCGATCCCGAATTCGTATGACCCGCGGCCCGAAATGCGGGCCTCGATGACAATCATTGCTCCCTTACTCGTAGGCGCCAGCCGGGGACGATGCGGAGCACGGGCAGCGCCGCGCGGAGCGGGTCGGCAATGTGAGACGACAGATGATCGGACAGCTCGGGTGTGACAGTTCTCGATCGCAGAGCCGCCCGTGGGCGGCGACGGCGGGCGGCATGTTGTCGCTGACGACGGATCGGTGCCTGGGTTCAGGTTGGTCTGCGGCGTCCGACGATCGCAGCGGCAAATCCCAAGACGACAGCGGCCACCAACAGGTCCAGGGCGGTCTCCCGAGAGATGACTTCTCCCGCGCGACTCGCCGGGATGCCAAGGGCGACGAACGTGTACTCGGCCGCGAACCCCGGCGTGCCGTAGGCCTCGCGGGACTCGGCCTCCGCTTCGTCGACGATCTGGCCAGAGCGATCGCGCCAAGCCTGTCCGAGATAGAGCGCCCCTTGCTCGCCGACCGGGACTGCCTCGCTCCGCAGCCAGGCGTCGTGCGCGGCCGTTAATCCTCCGACCGCAACGCCAGCAACGACCAGTCCGATCAGGAGCGATGGGAGAACCTTGCCGAACCGCGCGCCGACGAGCAGCCCGATTGCAAAGCAAAGAGCAGCCCGGCCGACCACTGGCAAGCCACGGAGATCGTGGTCTCGCAGCGAGCCGCCAGGCACAGGCGGGATCTCGCGCGCGCGGTCGAACCAATCAACCGCGAACGCAGGCACCCCAGCGAGGATGATGACGACGACCAAGCCGACGGCGATTCGCGGCCATAGCCAGCCGGCGCGAGTGGGAAAGACCGTCCACGCAAGCGGAGCCGTTCCGTGTTCGATCTCCCGTGCCACGAGCGGGACCGCGAGCAAGAGAGCGGCCGCCGCGGTGAGGACGCTGGTGCCGAAGACTAGGGTGTCAGCCGGCGCGACGAGCGCGTTGCCCTCGGCGATCCGGCTGGCGCAGTCGGAAACAGCCGGATCCGCGCAAGACCCGAGGTCAAGCCCAGCGAGGCGGACCGCCATCCACCCGACGACGACGGCCAAACTCCCGAGAACCATCCCCAAGATGAGGATTTCAACTCGGAACGATCGAAAGAACAAGCGGACGGCCGTCATCGCTTCGCCCGATCGCCGAGACGAAGGGCTGCCTGTTCGAGAGCGGTGGCGATCTGCGCTTCCGTAAGGTCTGGCCGCACGGCGCGGAGGGCACCGCCCGACGGATCTCGAGCGAGAAGACCCAGGACCTCGGTAATCTCCGGAAGAGCAGGATCCGTGGGTTCGTAACCAGTCGGCGTCCGGCGCCCTGACGCGAGGTAGCCGAGGACGACCTCTTCTAGCGTTGCCGCGGCGCCGGCGCCTGTCGTGAGGCTAACGAGCCCGCCGGCGGGCGTTCGGAAGGTGCCCACGATCTCGTCTCCGTCTGAGGCGCTCGTCACGCGATGGTTCTCGACGGCCTCACCGATGCCGCTGTCGAGGACCTTCTCGCCTTCGCGCAGGACGATCAGCCGGTCGCAGGCCTGGGCGATGTCTGAGACCACATGGGAGCTCAGAACAGCTGTCCGGCCACCCGGCACGACATCGTCCCGCAGGACATGGAGGAAATCTCGGCGGGCAAGTGGATCGAGGCTCGCCAAGGGCTCGTCCAGAAGCAGAATCGACGACCGAAGCCCCAACGCGAGGGCCAGGCTCACCTGAGCTTGCTGACCGCCCGACAGGCGGGCAACCAGCTTACGAGGGTCGATCGCGAGATCGGAGAGCCGTGCCCTCGCAACAGTCGGCTCGAACCGGCGACTGGCCGACTTCACGAAGTCGATGTGGTCGGCCACCGTCCATTCGCGGTAAAGGGCTGACGTCTGGGGGACGTAGGCGACTGCGCGAAGCACTGCCGCGCGCTCGCGAAACGGATCGTGGCCCGCGGTCCGGACCGCGCCTCGGCTCGGACGCTCGAAACCGACCCACGCCTTGATCAGCGTCGATTTCCCCGCGCCGTTCGGACCAACGAGCGCGGTGATCGATCCCGGCGCGACCTCGACATCCAGGCCCCGGAGGGCGAATGGTTCGCGGCGGCCATAGCGCTTCGCCACGTCGTGTGCTTCGAGGGCGGGCATGTCGGGTAGGGTCATGGTCTCCTAGGCTCGTTGGTCGCAGTCCCTTCATCCTGCGGTCTATCCGCCCGGCATACAAGGACCGCCGGTCGCCGACAACAACACCGCCCGCCTCGTTTCCACGGGCGGGCGGCGTTCATGCGGGTTGAGTCAGCGGGTGCCAAGATGACGATCGACCAGTCTGGCGCAGGTCGCCCCACTTGTGTTGCCCGCGGTCGAGATCGGGCCGGCGGCCTGGTGGAGGTCGAATCTCCGAATGGATGCGATCGCTGACCAATGGGCCATGGACATGGCACCGAGGAGGGCCGACTCTCGGCCTGACAGGCCATCGTCACCGCCGCCTCGTCGACTCCCCTGCCCGATCCAGGCTGCGCTTGTCGCCCGCAGGGTTGCCCCTCTCGCGGAGGCACACCCGAGGTTCACCGGATGACCGCCCTCGCGACCGTCGTTCCCCAATCGCCGCAACTCGAGGCAGGTCGCTCGACCGGCCTCTTCCACTGGAATCTCGTTCTGGCGGGTCTCCATCTCCTCCAGTTCGCGGCGATGCTCGTCCTGTCGCTCGCACGAGACCCGCTGGTAACCGCGCCGGTGACAAGCGCATACCTTGCCTACGATCCGGGCACGAGAACCCTCTCGGATGCCAGCCGACAGCTATTCGAGCTGCCGATCGGACCGGCCGTCGCCGCCTTCTTGCTCCTCAGCGCGATCGCCCACCTCACGATGGCCCTGCCGGCTCGTCGCTGGTACGAGGCGCGGCTGGCCCGTGGCCAGAACCCGATCCGCTGGATTGAGTACGCCTTCTCGTCGAGCCTGATGATCGTCGTCATCGCCAGCCTCAGCGGAGTCCGCGAGATCGGCACGCTGATCGCGATCTTCGGGGCAAACGCCGGCATGATCCTCTTCGGCTGGAGCATGGAGGCGGCGAACGAGGGTCGCGGGCGGCCCCAGTGGCTCCATTTCGTCTTCGGCTCCGTCATGGGCCTTGTGCCATGGATCGTCATCGGGGTGGCGCTCGCCACGGCGGCGACCGCCCCCGGCGCCGTCGGGATCCCCGGGTTCGTCATCGCCATCTACATCTCGATGTTCATCACGTTCAACATCTTCGCGCTCAACATGGTCCTCCAGAACGCGCGGATCGGTCCTTGGCGCAATTACGGGTACGGCGAACGCGCGTACATGATCCTCAGCCTGGTCACGAAGACGCTGCTGGCGTGGCAAGTCTGGGCCGGTACGCTTCGGCCCTGAGGCCGCACCGTGCGTATCCTCGTCGTCGGAGCTAGCGGCTATGTCGGCGGCCGGCTCGTATCCGTACTGCGCGCTCGCGGCCACGATCTGACCCTGACCAGCCGCGACGCCCGAATCCTTACGGATCGGTTCCCGGGCGCGCGGGTCGTGACCGCCGATCTGCTCGATGCCACGACGCTGACCCCAGCGCTCGACGGGATCGAAGTCGCGTACTACCTGGCCCACTCGATGGGCGCCGGCGACCGTGGTTTCGCCGAGCGCGATCGTCGAGCGGCCCACGACTTCGCCGAAGCCGCGTCGCGGGCCGGCGTGGCGCGGATCGTCTACCTGGGTGGCCTCGGCACCGACTCGCCGGACCTCTCGCACCACCTGGCCAGCCGCCACGAGACCGGTGCCGAACTCGCCGCCCACGGCGTCCCCGTGACCGAGTTCCGTGCGGCGGTCATCGTCGGATCGGGCAGCGCGTCGTTCGAGATCCTGCGTCACCTCACCGAGCGGTTGCCGATCATGATCACGCCCCGCTGGGTAAGTACGCGGTGCCAACCCATCGGCATCGGCGACGTCCTCGACTACCTCGTCGGTGCCCTTGACCACCCAGAGGTGACCGGTATCGTCGAGATCGGCGGCCCGGAGGTCCTCTCGTACGGCGACATGATGCGCAGATACGCCGGCGCCAGGGGCCTGCGCCGCCTCATGATCCCGGTCCCCGTCCTGACGCCCCGACTCAGCTCATATTGGGTGAACCTGATCTCGCCGGTCCCCGCGTCGATCGCGCGGCCGCTCATCGAGGGTCTCCGCAATGAAGTGATCGTCCGGGATCCTGGCCCGGCGACGACGTTCGGCCTTGCTCCCCTGTCATACGCCAAGGCCCTTACGGAGGCGATCGATCGGGCGGAACGCCACGACGTCGAGACGACCTGGTTCGATTCCTTCGCCACCTCGCACGGGGCGAGGAAGCGATCGCTGACCACCGCGGAAGGGATGATCGTCGAGCGCCGGCAGCTGCCCGTCGCGGCGTCCCCGGATCGAGTGTTCGCCGAGGTCGAGCGCATGGGCGGCGACCTGGGCTGGCCGTATGCAAACTTCCTGTGGCGATCGCGCGGCCTCCTCGATCGCGTCATCGGCGGCGTCGGCATGCGCCTCGGACGCCGCGACCCAGAACGCCTGCGGGCTGGCGACGCCCTCGACTTCTGGCGGGTCGAGGAGATCCGTCGTCCGACCCTTCTCCGCCTGCGCGCTGAGATGAAGCTCCCCGGCCGTGCCTGGCTCCAGTACGAAGTCGTCCCAGACGGGCCTGGTTGCCGGATCACTCAGACGGCTTTCTTCGAGCCGAAGGGCCTGCCGGGCTTGGCTTACTGGTATGGCCTGTACCCGGTCCACAGGTTGATCTTCCGAGGGACGATCCGCGCCTTGTCAGAACGAGCTATGTCGACGGGCGGACGCGCCCAGGCCGCGACGACCGTCGCCCATCGCGACGATCAGGGGACGGCGCAATCCGCTGTCTCCACCACTCGACGTACGAGCTGACGCTCGACTTGTACACCGGCCAGGGGTTCTGCCAACCGGCGGCGCTTCGCGGCCGGTCGCCTCAGCACCACCGACTGGACTACGCTTGGCGCGCCCTCACGACACGCGCAGCCTGGCAGCGGCGGAGTTCGCCGACGACCTGGCCAGGCCAAACCGAGGGTTCTGGAGGTGAGCCGTGGCCGAATCGCCGCCCTTTGAGGTTGAGCTCCACCTGACGGGTGGGATCGTCATCCCGTTCAAGCTCTGGGAAGACCGGCTGCGCGAGCACCGGGACCCGGCGATTGCCGCCATCGCCGCCCACGGCGGAGATCGCGAAGCCGCGCGTGCCGCCGGGGTGGCCATGGTCGAGAAGGCGTTGAGCAAGAACCTGGACAAGCCGCTCTACGTGGATGACGGCGGCACGCTCTGGATCATCCCGGCTTCGTCGGTCCAGGCCGCGAAGTTCACCGACACCACCATGGCGGGCGAGCGGAGCGCGTACGGCTTCTCAGCCGGCCGGCTGACATCGGGCTGACCCTCGGCCAGGCGGGCCGACGAACGGACACGGCGCCCAGGCGGTGCAGTACCGTCATGGCGGCCGGAACGGGTTGCGCGCAGCGTTAGGTCGCAACCAATCAAGAGGCAGGAGGACCGGGACGTGGGCGACTTCTTCTCCGAGCTCGCGGAGCCGGTGCCGTTCGGTGGTCTCGACTCCACGGAACCGTTGTCGTTCAAGGTCTATGAGCCCGACCGGATGGTCCTGGGCAAGCGGATGGCTGATCACCTCCGAATCGCGGTCTGCCTGTGGCACTCCTTCAACTGGCCCGGATCGGACGTCTTCGGGACGGGGACCTTCGACCGGCCCTGGCTCGACCCCCGCCTCGAGCCGCTGACCGCTGCGCGAGCCAAGCTCGACGCGGCGTTCGAGTTCATCACCAAGCTCGGGGTCCCGTTCTATTGCTTCCACGATCACGACATCGCGCCCGAGGGCCGGACGTTCGCCGAAACGCAAGCCAACCTCGACACGATGATTGGCGAGGCCGAGGCGCACATGGCCCGGACCGGCGTGAAGCTCCTGTGGGGCACCGCCAACCTGTTCAGCCATCCGCGCTACGCGGCCGGTGCGGCCACCAACCCCGACCCGGAGGTCTTCGCCTATGCGGCGGCGCAGGTCAAGGCGATGCTCGAGGCGACCCACCGGCTGGGCGGCGCGAACTACGTCCTGTGGGGTGGCCGAGAGGGCTACGAGACCCTGCTCAACACCGACCTCGCCCGGGAGGAGACCCAGTTCGCCCGGTTCCTGACGATGGTCGCCGAGCACAAGCACCGGATCGGATTCAAGGGCACCCTCCTCATCGAGCCCAAGCCGCAGGAGCCGACCAAGCACCAGTACGACTACGACGCCGCGACCGTCGACGGCTTCCTGGCCCGCCACGATCTGAGCGACGAATACCGGCTCAACCTCGAGGTGAACCACGCCACGCTGGCCGGGCACAGCTTCCATCACGAGGTGGCCTACGCGGCGGCGCACGGCCTCCTTGGCAGCATCGACGCCAACCGAGGCGATTATCAGAACCTGTGGGACACCGACCAGTTCCCCAATTCGGTCGAGGAGCTGTCGCTGGCGGTCTACGAGATCCTGCGCGCCGGCGGGCTCACCACCGGCGGGTTCAACTTCGACACCAAGCTGCGTCGCCAGAGCATGGCCCGCATGGACCTCTTCCACGCGCACGTCGGCGGCATCGACACCCTTGCCAGGTCGCTTCTGGTCGCCGCCGACATGATCGAGCGGGGCACCCTCGCCCGGATGCGCGACGAGCGCTACGCCGGCTGGACCGGCGAGCTCGGCCGCTCGCTCCTCAGCGGCGACGCCCCTCTCGAGATGCTCGCCGGTCGCGTCGCCGCGGGCGAGATCGATCCCCGCCCGGTGTCGGGCCGGCAGGAGCTCCTCGAGAACGTCGTGAACCAGAGCATCTGGGCGGTGGACCGACGAGAACGGACCGAGACCGGCGCCGGCGCCTGAACCGGTGGCTCACGTCCTCGGTATCGACGTCTCGACGACCGCGACCAAGGCCGTCCTGATCGACGAATCGGGGGCGGTTCGCGGGATCGGCGCCGCGGCGTATGGCTTCGACACGCCCCGGCCGCTGTGGTCCGAGCAGGAGCCCCGCTTGTGGTGGGATGCCGCGGTAACCGCCATCCGGTCGGTCCTTGCTTCGACCGGGGTGGCCGGCGACGAGATCGCCAGCATCGGGCTGACTGGCCAGATGCACGGCGCCGTCCTGCTCGACCGGGCCGGCACGGTCCTGCGACCGGCAATTCTGTGGAACGACCAGCGAACGGGGGCGGAGTGCGACGCCATCCGGGCGGCCGTCGGGCCGGAGCGGCTGATCGAGATCACCGGCAACGACGCCCTGACCGGGTTCACCGCGCCCAAGCTCGTCTGGGTCCGCGATCACGAGCCGGACGTCTGGCGGCAGGTTGCGCACGTGCTGCTGCCCAAGGACTACGTGCGCCTGCACTTGACCGCTGAGTACGCCGTGGACAAGGCCGATGGTGCCGGGACGCTCCTGTTCGATCTCGCGGCGCGAGACTGGTCGGGCGAGATCCTGGCGGCGCTCGGCATCGATCGCGCCTGGCTGCCGCCAACCTGGGAAGGACCGCAGGTCACCGGCTCGATCACGGCCGAGGCTGCTGCGGCGACCGGCCTGCGGGCGGGCACGCCGGTGGTTGCCGGCGGTGGCGACCAGGCGGCCAACGCGGTGGGTGTCGGTGCCGTCGCCGTGGGGACCATGGCGCTGTCGCTGGGGACGTCGGGCGTGGTCTTCGCGGCGACCGACCGGCCGCTGTTCGAGCCGCGCGGTCGGGTCCATGCCTTCTGCCATGCCCTGCCCGACCGGTGGCACCTGATGTCGGTGATGCTCTCCGCCGCCGGTAGCCTGCGCTGGTTCCGCGACGCCGTCGCGCCCGGGATCGCGTTCGAGGACCTGGTCGCGTCAGCGGCGGAAGTGCCCGCCGGCAGCGACGGGCTGTGGTTCCTGCCCTACCTGTCCGGCGAGCGCAGCCCGCACGCCGACCCACTCGCTCGCGGGGCGTTCCTCGGGCTGACCCTTCGGCACGACCGCCGGCATCTCACCCGGGCCGTCCTCGAGGGCGTGGCCTTCGGTCTGCGCGACGGTCTCGACCTGATGCTCGAGGCGGGCCTGCCGGCGCCGGCCCAGGTCCGGGCGTCAGGCGGCGGCACCGCCAGCGCGCTGTGGCGCCAGATCCTGGCCGACGTTCTGGATGCCGAGATCGCGACCGTCGCGACGACCGAGGGCGCCGCTTATGGCGCCGGGCTGCTCGCGGCGGTGGGTGCCGGTTGGTATCCCAGCGTGGACGCCGCCTGCGTCGCGCTGGTGACCGCCACAGCGGTCGCCAGTCCCGGGCCGGACGCCCCGCGTTACGCTCAGGCGCATGGGGTCTACCGGGACCTCTACCCGGCGCTGTCGCCCACGTTTCAGAGGCTCTGAGCCGGTCGGTTCCCTGGTCAGCCCCGCAGCTCGAGCGCGGCCAGCTCGTTCTGGGTCACGTCGCCGGGCTTCTTGCCCAGGATGATCATGCCCAGGATCTCGTCGGTGGTGACGTCCGCCTTGGACACCGTGTCGACGATCCGGCCGTGGTACATCACGCTGACCCGATCGGCGAGGTCGTAGACGTCGTGGATGTCGTGGCTGATCAGGAAGATTCCGATCCCTTCGGTCTTTAGCTGGCGGACGAGGTTCCGCACCTGGGCGGTCTCGGCCGGACCGAGTGCCGCGGTCGGCTCGTCCATGATCAGGATCCGAGCGTTGAAGTAGACGGCCCGGGCGATCGCCACGGCCTGGCGCTGACCGCCCGACAGCGACTTGACCGGCATGGTGAACCGCTGGAAGTTGGGGTTGAGCCGGCCCATGACCTTGCGGGTGGCGTCCTCCATCCGGTCGTCGTCGAGGTTCCCCAGGCGGGTGACGAGCTCCCGGCCGAGGAACAGGTTGGCCGGGGCATCGAGGTTGTCGGCGAGGGCCAGGGTCTGGTAGATCGTCTCGATCCCGAACGACTTGGCGTCGCGCGGGTTGGTGATGACCGCCGGGGTTCCACTGATGAGAATCTCGCCCGAGTCCGCGCGAT
>JAXDKT010000122.1:0-84752 GCA_034666965.1 Chloroflexota bacterium
CCGGCCCCCCCGCCCGCCCCCCCGCCCCCCGGCCCCGCCCTCCGCCCGCGGCGACCCGCCCCCGCCCCCCGTCCCGGCCCCGTCCCCCGCCCCCCGACCCGCGGCCCGCCCCCCCGCCCGCGCCTCCGCCCGCGCCTCCGTCCCGCGGCCGGCGTCCCGCCCGCGCCTCCGTCCCGCGGCCGGCGACCCGGTCCGCGTCCCGGTCCGCGGCCAGCGCTCCCCGGCCAGCGCGTCCCCGGGCCCGCGGTCTGGTGATGAGCTAGGGCGGCTCCCGACGGGCCCCTCGGAGGTCCGTGGTAGCATCGCTCGGCTTTGACCGCTGACGTGGCGACGGGGGCTGCTCGACCGCGTTCTCCCTCGCTGGCCGCCTTCCTCTCATTCCTCTGGCCCGGGCTCGGCCAGTGGTATCTCCAACGACGCCGGGCCGCCCTCGTGTTCGGAATCCCGGTCGCGCTGGCCGCGGTTGCGGTGCTGATCCAGGCGGTCCGCGGGCTGACCCAGTTCTACCTCGAGATGTTCACGCCGACGGTCGCCCTCACGGCACTGGTCCTGATCGGGCTGCTGGGCGTCTGGCGCCTGATCGCGATCGTGGATGCGGCCCTGGTCGCGGGCGGGCGGCGTGCGCTGCGCGTCCCATCGGTCGGTGGGACGGTTGCGGCCCTGGCCCTGGCCACCATCGTCGTGCATGGCGTCCTGGGTTACTACGCCTGGTCGTTCTACCGGGCGGGCAGCGAGATCTTCGTGGGGCTTCCGGACCCGGACGCCGGGGCGACCAACCCCTCGGCCTCCCCGTACCAGGGACCGATCCTGGTGGCCACGCCGGCGGCCACCCCAGCCACGACCTCATCCCGGATCAACGTCCTCCTGACTGGGATCGATTCGGCGCCCAATCGGAGCCAGTCGCTCAACGACACGATCATCGTGGTGAGCATCGACCCCGTCTCGAAGGACGTCGCCATGCTCAGCTTCCCGCGCGATCTGTCCGAACTCCCGCTGTGGGACGGCCGGACCTACAAGGGCAAGATCAACTCGCTGATGTCGTACGCCCAGAGCCACCGCAAAGAGTTTCCCGACGGTGGCCTGCCGACGCTCATGAAAGAGCTTGGCTTCCTCCTCGGCGTGCCGATGCACTATTACGCCGCGATCGATCTGGCCGGGTTCGTCACGATGGTCGACCTGGTCGGCGGAGTGACGGTGAACAACCCGCGCGCGATCGACGATCCGGGCTACGGCGGCTGGACCAATGGTCATCCGATCGGTTTTCAGCTGAGCGCCGGCCGGCATCGGCTGGATGGCCAGACGGCGCTGGCCTATGCCCGCTCGCGTCGCGGGATCGGCGACAACGACTTCACCCGGTCGCGGCGCCAGCAGCAGTTGCTGGTCGCCCTGGGCAAGAAGCTGGCCGACCCGACCATGCTGCCCAAGCTGCCCGACATCGTGCGCGCGGCGGGCGACACGGTCCGAACGAACTTCCCGCCCGACCGGATCTCGAACATGCTCGACATCGGCATGGACCTCTCCGACCCGCGGATCAAGCAGTACGTCCTCGGCCCGCCGTACGCCAAGTACCCCGACCCTCCGACAGGCACCTACGAGCTGATCCTCGACATGGACCGCATCGCCCGGCTGTCGGTCAACCTGTTCGGGGCCGAGAGCGCCTACGCCCCGGCGGCGACGCCCAGCCCGGCGCCCTGATCTGCCGAGCCTCCAGCCCGGCGCCCTGGCCTGCCGAGCGCCCAGCCCTGCCGAGCGCCCAGCCCGGCGCCCTGATCTGCCGAAGCGCGCCCAGCCCGCCGCCCTGACCTGGCGAAGCGCGGCCGGCCCTGTGGCGAGCGCCGCCGCCGGCCCGGAGATCGACCCGGGAAGGCCGACCTAGTGGAAGGTGCCGGCCTTGATCGAAGCGGCCAGGGCCGAGATCCAGGACACCATCTGCGGGTCCCGGAGCTGATCTCGGGTGTAGTTCGGGTTGCGCCAGACGTGGAACGCGATCCCGGCCGCCTTGAGATAGCCGAAACCCTCGCGGACCTCGCGCGCAAGCTGCGCCTGAGACGGCCGCTGCTTCTTGTGGGTTGCCGGTCGAAGGTACTTGTGCGTCTGGACCATGAGGTACACCGGCACGCCCGGGCTGGTGGCGGCGACCCTCTTGCGGACCTTCGGGAACCACTTGGAGGCGCCGGTCAGGTACCGGCTGTTCGAACCGTTGGTGGTCTCGATCGGATACCAGTCGACCATGACCACGTTGGCCATGCCCCTGGTGTACGGGTTGCTGGTCGATCCGAAATGGGGCACGTCACCGAAGAGCGCCATCACCTTGTGGGCCGGGTCGGCCTTCCGATAGGCGCGGTAGAGCGCCCGGATCTCGACCGCCGAGATTCGGTGCCAGCTCGGCTCCTTGACCGACAGGTAGCCCCAGGTGTTGGGCAGGTTCTTGACCTTGTTGACCCACGGGGCGACCTTGGCGGTGTAGACCCGCCCGGTGGAGTAGTTGGTGGTGTCGGGGAAGGACCAGATGACCTGCATCCCGCAGCCCGCGGCGAGGCTGGCGTAGTTGGCTGCGTTGAACGTCCCCTGGGCGTTCTTGATGACGTGGGTCGCGCCGGAGGTGCACACACCGTTCTTGTTCGCTGCGAGGTCCCAGCTGGGCACCTCCTGGAGGATGATCGGTGCCGAGGTGCTGTAGGTCGCGACCACGGCGGCGGCCGGCGCGGCGCTGCCGAGGGTGCCAATGAGCAGGGCGGTCGCGATGGCGATGACGGTTGGACGGGCACGGTTCATGAGTCACTCGCTATGGGTCGCTATCGGAACCCTATCGCGGGTCCGGGAATGATGCGTTCATGGTGTCCCCGGCGGAGCGTCGATCCAAGTGCCCGTTAGGACCACCCGTCAACGGGCCGTGGTCCTGTGCAGGCCGGCACCGGGCCCGCGGATCAGCGGCCCTGGAGCATGGCCGGGAGGGTCCGCAGCATGATCTTGAAGTCGAGCCAGAGCGACCAGCGATCGATGTAGTCGAGGTCCAGGGTGGCCCGATGGTCGAACTCCTCGTCAAAGCGCGATTCGACCTGCCACAGCCCCGTGATCCCGGGCTTCATCGACAGTCGCCGTCGGTGCCAGACGTCATAGC
This sequence comes from Chloroflexota bacterium, assembly GCA_034666965.1. GTDB lineage: Bacteria > Chloroflexota > Limnocylindria > Limnocylindrales > CSP1-4 > Chersky-267. Next base: position 3,122 of record JAXDKT010000122.1, read on the forward strand.
CGAGGACTTCGCGCGGGGGGGCCGGCCGGGGTCCGACGAGGCTCATCTCGCCGCGCACGACGTTCCATAGCTGGGGCAGCTCGTCGATGCTCAGTCGGCGCAGGATGCGGCCCAACCTCGTTACCCGGGGATCGTCTCGCATCTTGAATGCGGCACCCTTGGTATCGCTCAGCGCTACGACATCGGCGTAGCGCTCCTCGGCGTCGCGGACCATCGTCCGGAACTTGAAGATCCGGAAGGGCCGGCCATGGAGCCCGACGCGTTCCTGGGAGAACAGGACCGGCCGGCCCTCTGCGATCAGGAGCCAGATCGCGGCGCCGAGCAGGACCGGACTGAGGACCACCAGGGCCACGCTCCCAATGACCAGGTCGAGCAGACGCTTGCCGAGCAGGGCGATCGAGCGCTCGGGTCCATACACCAGCGACTCGATCCGGACGCCGTCGAGCTCCTCGATTCGACCGCCCGGCACGACCAACCCGATGTCGATCGGGATCCGAACGATGCGCCCCTCCTCCTGGCACAGATGGGTGATCGGTTCGACCATCTCGGCGCTGTCGTTGACGCAGATGGCAACCTCGTCAACGACCCGCTCGTGGAGGATCTCGGCGATTCCGTCGGCATGGCCCAGGATCGGCCGGGACAAGCGCCAGTCCGATGGGGCCGTTTCGCTGGCTGCGGATCGGCCGGCAGCCCCTGAGCCGGACGTCACCAGGTGGCCGATGACCTTGAGGCCCAGCTCGCCGTGGCGCTCCAGGAGGTCGGCGAACGACTGCGCCTGTGGGCCGTCGCCCACGACCAGCACGAAGCGCATGTTGTAGCCGCGAGTCCGGGCCCAGGACGAGAGCGCCCGCAGGCCGCTCCGGATCGCCAGGGTCAATACGACCTGCGTCCCGATCAGGACCAGCAGCAGGACCCGGCTGACGTCCTGGGTCTTGACCACGAACAGGGCCGAGAACGCCGCCACACCGACCAGCAGTCCGGCTCGGACGGTATCGGTCAGGACCCGTCGGAAGGTCAGCCTTGCCCGCAGGCGGTAGAGATCGGTCAGCCACAGGGCCACGACCCAGGTCAGAGCAAACGCGCTCGCTGCCAGCCACGGGTCGACACCGGCGGCGCGCCAGGGCGACTGCCAGTCCGCCGTCGCGTAGCGCACCATTGTCACGACCACGAAGACGCCGGCGGCGGCAAGCGCCTCGAACGTCATCAGCGCGAGCCTGAGTGCGGCGATGTACCGCCGGATCATGGGTCTCCTCGAACGCCGGGTCGCGCATCCCTGCAGCCGTTTACAGTCTAGGACAGAACTGTCACCCCGCCGACGGTGGCGTGCCCTGGTACGAGCGAAGACTTATGTACTGCGGTGACGTTCCGGGGCCTGTGCTACGGTCGGGGCATGGCTTCGGTTCGCGAAACGTGGGCGGCCATGACCGGCGGCAGCCGCCTCCGCGCAATCGCGCTCGGGGTCGCGGCCGTGGCAGTCGTGGTCGGGTTGGTCGGGGGCGGTCTCCTGGCCAGCGGCATCCTGGCGACCCCGACGATCGATCCCGAAGCCGGACTCGAACCGACGGCGGTCCTGCCCGGGACCGGCCTCCGGCCGCTGCCGCCCACGGCCTCACCCGGCCTCACGCCCAGTCCGACCCCCAGTCCGACTCCGGCCGGGGCGGACCCGCTCCTGGGCACGGATGGGCGGCTGACCATCCTCCTGCTCGGCTCCGACTATCGGCCGGCACATCCGGGCAACCGGACCGACGCGATCATGGTCGTATCGGTGGACCCCGCCAGCGGCAAGACCGCCGCATTCAGCATCCCGCGCGACACGAGCGGGTTCCCGCTGCCCGATGGTGGCAAGTTCGGCCAGAAGATCAACGCGCTCTATCAGTACTTCGAGTCGACCGGCCGCAACGGTGGCAAGACCATGGAAGCGGCGATGTCGAAGGCGTTCGGGATCGAGCTCGACGCCTACGCGTTCATCGGCTTCTCGGGCGTGACCAACCTCGTCGACGCCGTGGGCGGGGTCGACGTCGTTCTGGACAAGGCCTATTACGACCCGTACTACTACGTGAACAACCGGCACCAGGGTTGGGGTCTACCCGCCGGCAAGAGCCACCTCAATGGGGCGCAGGCGCTGATCTTCGCCCGCTCGCGCAAGGGCGACAACGACTTTGGCCGCGCCCGCCGTCAGCAGATCCTGGTCGGGGCGGCCATGTCCAAGGTCCGCAAGCGCGGGCTGGTGATCGTGCCGCGCCTGCTGCAGATCGCGCGCGACACCGTGCGCACGGACCTGCCCCTGACACGGGCCGGCGACCTCTTCGACCTGATCGCGACCGTCGACCTGAAGCGCGCCGACAAGGTCGTCTTCGGGCCGCGCACGTACGCCGATGGGATCGGGGGGTCGTCGTTCGTCCTGCGCCTGGCCGACTGCCGGCGCTGGATCGAGAAGCACTTCCCGCCCGAGCGACCGTTCGCCAGCTGGCCACCCGCGCCATCCGCTCCGCCTTCGCCCACCACGACGACACCCTGACCCGCCGGCGCGGCCGGATCGGTCAGCCGCAACGCCAGGTGACAATCCGCGCTACGGTCCTGACCAGGCCGTCGTCGTGGCCTGCGACGAGGCGCCAGGCGATCACCAGTCCGATCAAGATCGCCAGACCGCCCAGGCCCAGGGCGTGGGTCCGGGCCAGGAACAGGATGGCCATCGCGCCCGCGGCCAGGTCGACCGCGCTCGATCGGCGGACCGCGACCAGCGCACCGAGTCGCTCGGCGATGACCCCGAGGAGGACGAATACCAGCAGCCCCGGCGGGCCGAAGTTCGCCCACGCCTCCCCGATCAGGCCGGGCGCCGCGTAACCGGCGGTGTCCTGGGCACCTTCGACGACCTCGGGGTAGATCCAGTAACCGAGGTTCGGGATGTCCTCGCGCCCCACGATCGGCCCGAGACGGCGGAGCCAGGTCAGACCCAGGAAATAGGGCTCCTCGGCCGGGATGACTCGCTCGAGGGCGGCCAGCGTCCGGGGCTGGACGAGCACGATGCGGTTGACCGTCCGGCCGACTGCGAAGCCCAGCTCGTTGCCGGCAGCCTGGTCGTAGGCCCGCAGGACCTGGATCCCGGCGAAGCCGATCACCGCCACGCCCGCGACGGCGAGCGCCAGCCGGGCCGGCACCCGGCGGCCGGCCAGGAGCCAGGCCAGGGCGAGGACCGCGCCGAGCTCAGCGACCAGATAGCGGCTGGCCAGCAGGACCGTGAAGGCGCCGATCGCGACGATCCCCAGCCCGGCCAGCCAGCGCCGCCGGCGGTCGTCGGTCCGGGCGAGCTGGAACATCAGGATCGCGGCCAGGCCCGGGAGGGCGACGCGGACGAGCTGGATCGGGATCCCGGTCAGCTCGGCTCGGGCGCCGGTGATGTCGGTCGTCAGAAACGGGATGCCATGACCGATCAACGTCGGTGCGATGGCGGCCAGGGCGATGCCCGCCAGCACCAGCGCGGCTCCGGGGCGCGTCCCGGCCGGCACGGCCAGTTCCGGATCCTGTGGATCGACGGGTTCCGCGTCGCCCCGTTCGATCGCCAGCCGGTCGCTGGCCCAGACGCCGACGGCAAAGGCCAGGACCGCGCCGCCCACGGACAGGGCGGGACCGGCGGTCTCGCCGCCCACCGCCAGGACCACCGACCCGACGCCAAAGAACAGACCTGTCAGAAGGAGCCAGACCGCCGCCGGGTGGGCGAGTCCGAGCCGACGCCGGGCGACCGCCCGCCGCACGAGGCCGCCCGCGGCCGCGAAGGCGCCGATCAGGACCGCGGACGCGAGCAAGCCCGACGGGGTCACGGCGTCACATCCGATTCGGGCCCGTCCAGCCCGAGCGACGCCTGGCGCATGGCATCCGCGGCGCCGCCGGCGGGCAGGGTGGCCGACACGTATCCGTACGACAGCGAGCCGAGCAGCGCCAGCGGCGCGGTCGTCGTCAGGCGATAGCCGAGCACGACCGCGGCGGCGGCCGGCGGCTCGACGCCCAGCGAGCCGAGGAGCGTGGCCAGGACGAGGTCGGTCGCGCCCAGGCCGAACGGCAGGAACGACAGGACCCCGACCGTGATCGACAGGCCCAGGGCGCCCCACGCGACGAGCGGGTCGAGCGTCACCCCCGTGGCCCGCGCGACCAGCAACAGCTGAGCGGTGTAGGTCACCATGATCAGGGTCGTCGTCGTGGCGAAGATGGCGAGCCGGGTGGGCTCGGTCAGCAGCCCGCCGATCGTGGCATCGATCCGACCCAGGCTGGCTGCGATCCGGAGCCATCGCTCGCGGCCCATGACTCGTCCGAGCGGCAGCGCGGCGATCAACGCCGAGGGCCGGATCCCGAGCGCGTACACGAGCGCCGGCAGGACCGCCAGCACGACGAACCCGATGACGGCGAGCGCTCCGGGTAACCCGGCCAGGTGGGTCGCCCAGGCGATCGCGGCGCTACCGGCGAGATAGCCGATCGCGACCACCCGCTCGATGAGGACCACGGCCGTGCCGGTCGGGTAGTCGACGCCGTGGCGCTGGCGCAGGAGGTACAGCCGCAGGAGCTCGCCCACCGAGCCGGGGGTCAGCGCGTTGATCGTGTTGGCCAGCGCCGTCATCGGGATCAGCGGCCGGATCGACACCGGTCGACCGGCGGCTCCGAGCAGGTCGGCCGACCGGACGGCCCACAGGACCACGACCGCGCCGTTGAGCGCGACGGCAAGGACCAGTGGCGCCGCGTCGAGCGTGGCCAGGAGACCGCCGGCCTCCCAGGGTCGGGTTCGCCACGCGACGAGACCCAGGAGCGTGACCGTGACCGGTAGCCACACGATCGGGCGACGGAGCCAGCGGGTCACGGCTGCGGCTCGAGGACGATCGCGTCGGGGGTGACGCTCACGATTACCCAGCCCTGGATCGGGCTGGCCCCGGTCGCGATCGAACCGGCCGGCATGAACCCGCGGATGGACTGGACCGTGACCGGGTCGACGGCTTCGATCCGGATCCGGTCGCCGGCCACCGTCATCACCGGGGCGTGGACGACCTGCCATTCGTCGCTTCCCGGCGCCGGGATGTCCAGCACGGTCGAGGATCGAGTCCGGCCCGACGAGTCCATCACCATGACGGTGATCCGACGAGCGGCCGGCGGCCCGATCGCCGGCAGGGCAGCCGGCGGCCCGGTCGCCGGCAGGGCTGGCGCCGCGGCGAGCACCCGGATCTCGAGATCGGCCGGCCCGCTGTAGGACGAGAGCACCGCGAACGAGGCCCCGGCCTCGAGCGCCACACCGTCCCAGCCGTTGCCCTCGGCCGCGCTGGCCTGGCCGGTGCGCATGCCCGGCCGCGATGCCGCGACCGCGGCCGCCGCATCCAGCAGGCCAAGTCGATCGCCCCGCCGGGCCACGACGATCTCGTTCGCGCCATACGAACGCGCGAGGGATGCGAGCCGATCCGGGTCGCCGTCGAAGGCGTCGAGCAGGTCAGCCCGGCGCTCGTCCTGGCTCCGTCCACTGAAGATCGCCGGGTCGAACGCGAGCTTCGCGTAGCCGGCCGGTAGCAGCGCGACGACGTGGTGACCGGTCTCGTACCAGGCCAGCGACGACCAGTCCTCGTAGGTCAGGACGGTCCGCCGTGGTCCGGCCGCGGGCAGCACGGCGCGAAAGTCCGGCACTCGATCGCGGGCCAGGTCGAGGTGGGCGTAGGTCGGGCGGGTCCAGGTCTCGGCCAGCAGGAGCGTGGTCGCGACCGTCGTGGGGACGCAGGCCAGCAGCGTCGCCCCGGTCACCAGCCCGGCGATGGCCGCCCGCGGACTCGGCCGAACGAGCCGCAGCCGGCCGACCAGATCCTCGGCTGCGGTCACCAGCCCAAGCGCGGCGAGCATGGTCATGGGCTGGCCGGCCAGCAGCCATAGCCGCTGCGGCCGGAGGGCATCCTCGAGGGGCCAGTCGGGCTGGTACAGGACGGCCAGGGCAAAGGCGAGCCCGAACCAGGCCACCAGCCCAAGCGGAACCTCGGCAACAGTTGGCCGCCAGGGTCCCACCGACCGACCGCCGGGTCGCGGACCGTCGCCCCGACGCAGGAACAGCAGGGCCACGCCCGATCCGACGATGCCGAATGGCAGGAGCAGGCCAAACTGGCGGGGATAGCTCCAGGGCCCGAACCGGGCCGCGACGAGGGTGTCCGCCGATTCGAGCGCGACGCCTCCATTCCGCCGGATCGCCTCGAGCTGGCCGAGGAACCACGGCGCGAACAGGGCGATCGCCAGCGCGCCGGCCAGGACCAGGACCCCGATCGCCTGGCGCCGTCGCTGGGGCGATCGGACCGCGATGACGGCCACGACCGCGAGCATGGCGAACGGCACCGGCAGGAGGAGTTGGACCTGGACGAGGCTGCACCAGCCCAGCAGCCCGCCGGCGACCAAGCCCCAGACGATCGCCCCGCGCCGGGTATCGGCCGCCAGCGCCTTGAAGAAGGCCAGCAACGCCCAGGGCAGGAGCGCGAAGACGACGTCCCGGGGATAGAGCGGGTATGCCTCGTGGCCGACCATGAACAGGCTGTTGACCCATAGCCGGCCCGCGCTGAGGTCGTAGCCGCCACCGAACACCGTCAGCGTCGCGGCCAGGACCGCGACCCACGGTCGGCCGGTCAGCCAGCGCACCAGCAGGAACGTGCCGATCGGCAGAACCGGCAACCACAGCCAGGTGAGGAGCCGGTCGGCGTCGCCGAAGGCGAGGCCGAGCGTGGCCATGACCGCGGCGGCCAGCGCGTGGAAGCCGGGTGGGTAGTAGGTCGGCAGACCGGGGTAGGCGCCCCCGGGTGGGAGCTCGCCGCGCAGGATCGCGTTGGCCAGCGCCGAATGGTAGAGCAGGTCGCCTCCCTGCCAGCCGGGGCCGAGGTTCCGCCAACCGCCGACGACCTCCGTGGCGACGATCAGGGCCGCCATGGCGGCAAGCGGCCCGGGAACCTGGACCAGCAACTGCCGTACACTCCGGGACGACCCTGCTCCCGACCGAGCCGGCCCATCCGCGGCTGTCACCTGCCCGCGTCGAGGTTCGCGCGTCCGTCCATGGAACCCGTTGCCGTGATCGCCGCCGTGCTCCAGGCCGGCGTCGCGCTGGCCCTCATCTTCTTCGTTCCAGGGCTGGCCCTCGGTCCGATCATCGCGCCCGGCGCCTCGACCCCGCTGGGGCGGATCGGGCGGGCCGTGGGCGCCAGTCTACTGACGACATCGATCGGTTGCACCGTGCTGGCCTGGCTGGGCATCCTCGCCCCGGGAACGACGATCGCGTTTCTGGTCGCGATCACGGGTCTTGCCCTTGTTGCCCGCCGCCGTTCGCTCCGCCCCTGGCGGCCGCCGTCCCGACGGGCCATCCGCTGGTGGCTCGGCGCGGGGGCGGCCACCGTGCTCGCCGCGGGACTGGCGATCATCCCATCCCGGCTGGCTGTGGGGGACTCGCTGCTGCCCTTCACCTCGACGGTGTGGTACTACGCCAACCTGGCCCGCGTGGTGGCCACCGCCGGCGGCTTCCCGGCGGTCCTTCCGGAATGGGGCACCGAGCGACCGTTCCAGACCGACTACCTGCCGGTCACCGCGCACACGGCCGCCAGCCTCCAGCTTCTGCCCGGAGACCTGCTCGTCCAGCTGGAGCTCTACCGGATGGCCCTCCTGATCGTGGGGTTGGTCCTGGCCGCCCTCCTCTTTCGGCGGTGGGTGAGCAGCTGGCTGGCCCTGCTCGGGGCGATCCTGCTGGTCACGACCGTCCGCCTCGAGTTCAAGTACCTGGCCTACAAGCCGGAGACGTTCGCCCTCGACCTGGCCCTGTTCGGGTTATGGCTGGCCGACCGGGCCATCGTCGAGCGGTCGCGGAGACTGACGGTCACGGCGGCCGTTACCGGCGGGCTCGTCTACCTGGCCCACGCCGAGGTCTTCCTGGTCTACCTCGCGGCCGTCGCCGGGATGGTGGTGGCGCGCAGCTTCGTGGTGTCCGGCGGCCGGGCCCGACTGGGGTTGGGCATCGCCCGAGGCTTCTGGCGGCGGATCGGGCTCGGACTCGGGCTCGTGGCCCTGGCGATCGTCGGCGGGACGCTCGCGAACGGCGCCCTGACCGGCTCGTTCCGGATCGTCGGTTACGTGACCGCCGATCGAGTCGAGACCGATGGGGGCAGCGCGGCCGCGGCCTTCGATCCGGCAGAGGTGCCACCGGGTTGGGTCCTGAGCGGCGACCCGACCTGGGATTTCTACGTGGCGGCCGTCGCCCCGGCCGCGGTCGGTCAGCCGGCGCCGCACCGGTTCCTCGACCCGCGGATGCTGCCCCGCTCGATCCTGGTGGTCTGGTCCGGGCTCGACGCGCGCGACCGGGCCGAGCTGGTCGTGCTCCTGGCCATGCTCGCCGTGCCGATCGCCGCGTGGCCCTTCCTCGACCGGCGGCGTCGTTGGGCCGTCGTGACCTGGACCGTGTTCGGGGTCGCGATCTTCGCCGGCTCATACGCGCTCTTCGCGATCAGCCACACCTATGTCCCGCAGCGGACGGGTCCGCGCCGGATCATGCCCTACGAGCTGTTCGTGTCGGTCGGGGCGGGCGTCTTCCTGCTGTGGGGGATCGACCGGCTGGTGGGTCGTGGCTGGCGGGCGCTCCTGCCTCGGCGGGGGGCCATGCTGGCCGCCGGGGCGGCGCTCGCGATCGTCTGCACGGCGATGGTCTCGTCGGGGCCGGTGACCGCGCTCGACGACCCCGACCCGGGGATCACCAGAGTCGGTTACGAGGCCTACCGCTGGATCGACGGGAACCTGCCGCCCGACGCCCGCATCCTGACCAACGCCTACACCGACGGCGCCCTGACGGCCCTGTCCCATCGGGTCGGCATCGTCGACGGGCGCGCCGTCTATCTCGAGAACCCCGCCTTCCTGCACGAGTCGACCGCGCTGGCACTGGGCGCCCGGGTCGTGTTCGGCGACCCGACCGGAGCGGGCGCCAGGTCGTTCCTCGATCGCGAGCGGGTCGACCACCTGCTGGTCGTGGGGCCCTCGGGCAGCGGCAACGACATCGGCGGCTACCTGCCCTTCGCGACGGACACGGTCGCGCTCGGGGCGAGCCCTCGATACACTCTGGTTCGGACGTTCGGCGACGGCCGGCTGTCCCTGTATCGCGTCGAGCCGGGTCGCTAACCGCCCGGCCGGGCCCCGCTCTCGGAGGCGTCCCGCTGTCGGATCGCATGCCGCCCGTTCGGAGCCGCCCGTGATCGTGGCGGGCGCGAGCGAGGCGCGGCCAGGCCCGCTGGACCTCTACCGGACCATCTGGGCCACGGGCACGGCCTGGACCGACCGGCGCTGGGTTCGCACGGGCGTCGAGGTCGGCTTCATCGCGACCTGGCTGCTGCTGCGGCTGAGCGGTAGTCATCCGGCGCTCGACGGGGCATGGACGGCCGCCGCCGTCGGGCTGAGCCTCCTCGCGCCGGGCTCGGGGCTGGTCGTCCTCGTCGCGATCGCGCCCTGGAACGAGCCCCTGACGCTGGGTCACGCGCTGGGTCTGCGCAACCTGCTGCCGCCGACCCTGGGCGTGTCGGTCGGCCTGCGGATCCTGGCGAGGCCGCGGTCGATGCCGTGGTCGCCGCCCACCCTCGCGGCGGTCGGCCTGCTCGCCGTCACCCTTCTCCTGGGCGTCGGGACGATGTACTCGTGGAACGGCCGGTCGATCGGCTGGGACAGCGCCACGTTCTGGCTGGCCGGCTTTGGCGGGGCCATGTTGGTGCTGCTGGTCGCGGTCTGGCTGGGCTACCACGGTGATCGGCGGCCGCTCTGGGCTGCGGTCATCGCTGCGACCGTGGCGGGCCTCCTGAGCCTGGTCGACTACCTGCTGCCAAACCTGCTCGGCGACCTGTCGCTGCAGGCGCTCCTGTCGGATCGCGAATTCGGGGGGCGCCTGGCGGGTGCCATCGCATCGCCCCCCGCGATGGTCTCGCTGCTGATCGCCCCGACGGCCGTCTTCGCCGCGGCCCTGGTCCTGGCCCAGGACCGTCGCCTGCGGATCGCAGCGGCCGTGCTCCTGCCGGCGCTCCTCGCGACCCTCGCCCTGACCTATTCCAGGGCCGCGATCCTGGCCGTGTTCGCGGTCGCCGTGATCGTCCTCTGGCGATGGCGCCGGCGGGTCGGGGCTGGACTGCTGGTCGTGGGGCTGCTGGTCGGTGTCGCCCTGACCCCGGTCTACCTCCAGACACGCGCAAACGCGCTGGGAGGCAGCGCCGTCGTCCAGCCCGGTCGGGTGCTGATCGCCGGCGACGAGCAACGGATCACGGCCTGGGGCGCGGCCGCCCGGATGTGGCTCGACCAGCCGCTCCTCGGCCACGGCTTCCGGAGCTACAAGATCCTGGCGCCGGCGTACGGCGATCCGGTCCTCGGCTCGCCGCACAACGAATGGCTCCGGCTGTTCGCCGAGGAGGGGATCGCGGCGGGGATCCTGGGGGTCGCCTTTCTGGTGCTGGTCGCCGGGCGGCTGGCTCGCTCGCCGGGCTGGCTGGCCACGGGGGCACTGGGCGCCTTCATCGGCTGGGCAATCACGGCCACCTTCAACAACCCGTTCCTGTTCCTCCAGGTCAACGCGATCGTGTTCACCGTGGCCGGGATCGCGCTGGGGTTCGGGCAGCGTGCGGGTGTTCCAGACGGTCCCGCGCCTGCGGGTGATCCGGAGCCTCCGAGCGCTCTGAAGCCGTCGAATGTGCCGGCCCCTGAGCCTCCGGCCGACGCGGTGGGGCCAGCCTGATGCCGAGCCTCCTGCGGATCGTCGGAGCACTGCTCGGGCTGCTTCTCGTCTGGCTGGCCGTCCGGCGTTTGAGACGTGCCGGAAGTGGCAGCCGGGTTCCGGCGACGGGTCTGTTGATCGTCGGGCTCGGGTTGGTGGCGATCGCGGCCGTGCCCGACCTCGTCCGACCGATCCAGGACGTCCTCGGTCTGTCCGGCGAGCCGCTCGGAAGGCTGGTTACGGTGCTGGTCGTGAGCGTGACCGTCGCGTATCTGCTGGTGTTCTACGCCCTGGCTCGGGCTGATCGCGCCAATCAACGCGTCAGCCGCCTGGTCCGCGCCCTGTCCGTCGCTCAGGTCGAGTCGTCGCGCCTGGCCGGAGTACCGCTCGGTGGCGTCCTGGTGTGCATCGCGGCCTACGACGAGGCGGACAACCTGCCCGGCGTCCTGCGCGAGATCCCGACCGAGGTCGCCGGGCTGCCGACCCACGCCCTGGTCATCGACGATGGCTCACGCGACGCGACCGTCGAGGTGGCCCGGGCCCACGGCGCCGAGGTCGTCAGCCACCCGGTCAACAGCGGGCAGGGCGCAGCGCTCCAGACCGGCTACCTGGTCGCCGAACGGCTGGGGGTCGATGTCGTCGTGACCCTCGACGCCGACGGTCAGCACGATCCGGCCGAGATGACCCGGCTGGTCGAGCCGATTGTCGCCGGGACGGCCGATTTCGTGGTCGGTTCGCGGCGGATGGGCGACTACGAGAAGGAGTCGACCACGCGCGACGCCGGGATCAGCCTCTACACCCGGCTGATCAACCTGCTCGGCGGGACGAACGTCACCGACGTCGCCAACGGCTACCGGGCCATCCGTGCCTCGCTCCTGGCCGAGATCGCCTTCACCGAAGACCAGTTCCACAATCCGGAGCTGTTGCTTGGCGCGGCGCGGGCCGGGCTACGCGTGGTCGACGTGCCGGTCACGATCCGCAAGCGCGCATCCGGTGTGAGCAAGAAGGGCACGAACTTGCGCTATGGGCTGGGGTTCCTCCGGGTGATCGTCAAGACGTGGTTGCGCTGACTCCCTGCACCCGGCCGGTTCACGTAGACTCGACCGGTGCTTGAGGCGAAGACGGCCCGGGGGGGCATCAAGTGGCCGGGCATCGGCGTCATCGCCCTCCTCGCCGGTCTCGTGGTCCTGCCGCTCTACCCCAAGATCGCGCTCATCGCGATCCGGGACACCTACATCCCGATCCGGATCGACGACCTGGTCACCATGGCCATCCTCGCTGCGTGGGCGGTCGTCCTGGTCCGCGAGCGGCGTCGGCCCAGGGTGCCACCCGTCGCTCTGCCCGCCGTCGTGTGGCTGGGCTTCGGCTTGCTGTCCCTCGTGCTCGGCGCGGCCGTGCTGGGCACCATCGGATGGGGCACCGGCATCCTGTTCTGGGCGAAGCCGATCGAGTACCTGCTCCTGGGCTGGGCCGCGTACGACCTGCTCGATCGCCCGGATCGCTGGCGGGCTGCCATCTGGATCGTGTTCATCACCGCCGCGGTCGTCGTGGGCTACGCCCTGCTCGAGCGCTTCCAGCTGGTGCCCCCCGCCCCGAACTACGCCTCGGATGTCACCGCGCGACGGGGCGCCCTGGGCTCGACCATGGGCGACCAGCACCAGATGGCGAGCTACCTCGGCATCGTCGTCCTGACGGGCGCCGCGCTGTGGCACCGCGCGAGACGCTGGCTCCGGGTCGGCGGGCTGGTCGCGTTGGTCGCGACCGCCTACGTCCTCCAGCACGCGGCCGCGCGCTCCGAGTTCATCGCTCTGGGCCTGGGCCTGGTGGTGCTGCTCTCCTGGCGCCCGGCCCGCCTCCCGGCCGCGGTGATGCTCCTGTCGATGGCGATCATGTTCGTTCTGCCCTTCTCCGCCGAGCGAGCGCTCGATCGGGCCTTCGGGCTCCCGTCGGCGGCATCGACCGATGGCTCGCCGGGATTCGACGGCACGGCCGGCGGGCCACCGGTCAGCGTGGCCGGTCGGATCGCCGACCTGGGCGACGACCGGAGTCTCAGCATCCGCCTCGAGCGCTGGCCGGTGTTCATCAACAAGGCCATGCAGGATCCGCTCTTCGGCGTGGGGCCCTCGGCGGCCACCGAGGCGGCGGACGGCTACTACGTCCGTTCGTTCACGGAAGTCGGCATCGTTGGCACGATCGCGTTCGTGACCATGATCGTGGCGGTCGTCCTGGCCCTGCGCCGGGTCGTCCGGGAGGGTGCCGGCGCGCCCAGGGCACTGGCGATTGGGCTGATCGTGGCCACCCTGTTCGTGGCGCTGGTGAGCGTGCTGATCGACACCTGGGTGGCTTCGCGGGTGATGCAGCTGTACTGGCCGCTCGTTGGCGCGGCTCTGGCGACGCGCTGGTGGGCGAGCCGGCCGGGAAGGGGCGCGGAGGACCCCCGCCCGGGCCCGCCGGATGGGACACGTTCGCGAGGCTCGCCGTGACCGTCCGGTCAGCGCTCCGGAACCGGATCAGACCGCCGGGTGGCTTCTCGGCGCGAGTCCAGCTGGCGCGACCCGGGGCACTCTCGGTCGGCCCCCGGACCTACGCTGCGCGCTCCACCTTGATCAAGACGTGGGCGCCGAGCGAACGGATCGAGATCGGCGCCTGGTGCTCGATCGCCGGCGAGGTCCGGATCGTCCACCCTGGCGACTCTGAGGAGTTCACCGACCGCGACGGTCGGGGCGTCTCGCTGCGGCTGAGGGGCAACCACCGGCTGGAGACCGCGACCACGTTTCCGATCGGCATCGTGCTCCCGGACCGCGAGTTCGACCGCCTTCCCGCGGACGGTTCGGTCCAGTCACGACCGCTGCGGATCGGAAGCGATGTCTGGGTCGGGTACCGGGCGACGATCCTGGGTCCGGCCACGATCGGGCACGGTGCCGTGGTTGGCGCAGGTTCGGTCGTCGCGGGCGACGTCCCGCCGTACGCCATCGTCGCCGGGAACCCGGCCCGGATCCTGCGCATGCGCTTCCCTCCGGAGATCGTCGAGCGGCTCCTCAGGATCGCCTGGTGGGAATGGCCCGAGGAGCGGGTGATCGCTCAGGGCGAGTGGTTCCTGCGGCCGGCAAGCGAGTTCGTCGACCAGTTCGATCCCCCAGCCGAGACGCGATGATCGGCGCGCTGCGCGCTGCCGTGCTGCTGGGTGGCAGCTCGATCGTCGCGATCGTCATGCTCCTCGCGACGGCCAAGGGGCTGGCCGTCCTCGTCGGGCCGCACGGCGTGGGCGCCTTCGCGCTGCTCCAGAGCTTCGTCGATCTGGCCGGGCTGCTGGCCGGGCTCGGGATCAGCGTCAGCCTCGTGCGCCTGGTCGCCGACGCGCTGGATCGCCGAGATCCACAGCGCGTGACCGCCGTGCGCGCCGCCTCCGGGGTCATGGTCTGGTCGCTGGGAGCCGTAGCCGCCCTCGCGCTGGTTGCTCGGCGCGACGCGCTGTCCGAGACGATCTTCAGCTCGTCCGAGCTCGGCGGCGCGGTGGCGATCGCGGCCCTTGCCGTGCCCTTCACCCTGGCGGCGGCGACGAACATCGCCACGCTGAGTGCCTACCGCGAGGTCGGCGCGATCGCCACGCTGCGGACCATCGCGGTGGTTGCGGCGGCCGTCGTGACCCTCGGCGCGGTGCTGATCGTGGGTGAGGCCGGGGTCGCCATCGGGATCCTGGCCTCGTCGGTCGGGCTGTGGCTGGGAGCCTCGGTCCTCCTGCGGCGGCGAACCGCCGGGCACGGCTGGCCGGGCTGGTCGGCGATCAAGGCGGCGAGCGCGGACCTGGTGAGATTTGGCCTACCCTTCGCCGGAAGCTCCATCGTCGGCACCGGGATCCAACTGGCGATACCCATCCTGGTCGCCATCCAGCTCAACACGGAGGCAGCCGGCTTCTACCGGGCGGCGACCCAGATCTCCGCTGGATTCGTGACCCTGATCGCGGCGGCCATGCTCCAGGACTACTATCCCCGACTGTCCAGCGAGCAGGCGCGGCCCGACGTCCTCGTGAGGCTGATCGACCAGCAGCTGAAGCTGGTGATGATTCTGACCCTGCCCCTGATCCTGATCGGGCTTGCCCTCTCGGACGTGATTGTTCCGGTGCTCTACTCGAGTGCCTTCGAGCCCGCGGTCGCCATCCTTGGCTGGCAGCTCGTGGGGACGCTCCTCAGGTTGCCCAGCTGGACCCTGTCGTTCGCGATCCTCGCCCGCGGTCGGAGCAGGGTCTACTTCGCCGTCGAGCTGGTCGGTGGGCTTGCCCTCCTGTTCGGGAGCCTGCTCGGAATGGACCGGCTCGGCCTGGCCGGTCTCGGAGTCGCGGTGCTGGCGACGTACCTCATCTACTACCCCACGGTCTGGCTGGCCGTGAAGCGGGACCTGCCGCTGCGAGTCTCGCGCGCCCAACGAGCGCTCGTGGTGACCACCGGCCTGGCGCTGGTCGTCCAGGCGTTGCCGGCGATCGGTCTCGGGACCCTGCGCCAGCCGCTCGCGGTCGTCCTGGCGGCCGTCTGGGTGGGTGTCGCCGGCGTGGCCGCCAGCCGGATCGTTCGTGGCCGACACCAGCCTGTCGATGGCGCACCTGGTGGCGCCGGCCGAGCCACAGACCGGACCGCCGAGGCTCCGGTCGATGGCCCGGAACCGAGTCGCGCGCCGTGACCAGCGCGAGCCCGTCCGAAGGTCCGGATCTCAGGATCGCGCGCAACCGGGCTCGCTTCGACGAGCTGGTCGGCCGGGCGGAGGACGAGCTTGCCCGGGGCCGGCTCGAGGCGGCGGCCGTCTGCGCGCAGGTCGCGGCCGCCCTGGCCTGGCACAGCCCGACCGGCCTGTTCGCGAGTCCCAGGCTCGAGTCGGCTTTGCGCGCCATCGCTCGAGAATCCATGACGCCGCTCGAGCCGGCGACGCGAGGCACCGAAATCCGGACGGTGCTGCATGTGCTCACCACCGCCCAGCGAGTTGGCGGCCACACCCGGCTCGCCTGGCGCTGGATCGAGCGCGACGAAGGGCGGGTCCATTCGGTTGCCGTGACGCGGCAAGCTCATGGACCGCTGCCGGAGGCAATGCTGGAAGCTGTCCGGGCACGCGGCGGCCGGATCCACCGGATCGATCGCGCAGCGTCGGGGATCATCGCGCGGGCCGCCGCTCTGCAGACCGTCGCCGCACAAGCCGACCTGGTGGTCCTGCACGTACACCCGTTCGATGTCGTCCCGTCCATCGCGCTTGCCGGGCTCGATCGGAGCGGGGCTCGGCCGCCGGCGATCCTGCTGAATCACGCGGACCACCTCTTCTGGATCGGGCTGTCGAGCAGCGATCTCGTCCTCCACCTGCGCGCGTCGGGTGCCCGCCTGTCGGCCACCCGGCGTGGGCTCTCGCCCGATCGATCGGGGATCCTGCCCGTCCCCCTCAGTCCGGCCCCGCCGCCGGCTCAACGAGAGGCTGCCCGACGCCTGCTCGGCTACTCGAACGGGGAGGTGCTGGCGGTGTCGATCGCGAGCGGCTACAAGTTCGGGCCGGCGGACGGCGACGGCCTGCTGCCACTTCTGGAGCAGGCGCTGGAGCGCTCCCAGGACCTGCGGGTGCTCGCCATCGGCCCTGGCCACCGCGCGGACTGGCGGGCGGCGGCGAAGCGCACGGCCGGACGGATCGCATCGCTCGGCAACAAGGATGACCTCACGGCCATCTCCGCGGCCGCGGACATCTACCTCGACTCCTATCCATTCTCGTCGCTGACCTCGATGCTCGAGGCCGGTCAGCTGGGTCTTCCGCTGCTGGCCTACGGCGTGACGGGACCGGAAACGGGGGTCCTGGGCTTCGACGACCCGGCCACGGAGGGTCTTGCGGTGCGGGCACGAACGCCGGCTGAGTACCTCGTGGCGCTCGAGGCACTGGTCGACGACCCTGCGGCGAGACGGGAGCGCGGCCAACAGATCCGGCGGGCCATCGCCGCCGATCACGAGGGCCAGGGTTGGCGCGATCACCTCGAGCGCGCCTACAGCCAGGCAGCCGCGGTCCACGCGTCCCCGCGCGACGAGCCCCATCTCGATGCCGATCCTGCTCCGGGCGCGATCGGAGAGCTCGATCGCCGTCTCGTCGGCCTGCTGGATGCCCAACAGGCCGATGCCCCGGCCGGCGTCCGCGGCCACCTTCGCCTGGCGCCGTTCGGCCTCCGTCTCGAGGAATGGCGCCGGTCGCGCGGGACGGCCCAGCCGCTGTCGATCCTGGTCCTGCTCCCCGAGCGAGCGATCATGCTGGCCCGCCGAGCCGGTATGCTCGCGCACAGCGCACGGCGGGCGCTTCGGCGGTCCGTCAGGAGTCGAGCACGGCCGGATCACGGAGGCGACGCGGCGTGAGATCCCCGCTGTCCGTGGTTGAGACGGCAGCCATCGGACGCGACGTGAGAATCGACGAGTTCGTCGTGATCCGTGACGGGGCGACCATCGGCGACCGGGTCACGATCCACCCCAACGTCGTCATCGAAGCCGGGGTCAGCATCGGTTCGGGCGTCGAGATCTTTCCGGGAACGTACATCGGCAAGGAACCGCGCGGCGCGGGCAACCTTGCCCGCGAGCCGAGCTTCGAGCGGCGGGTCAGCATCGGGCCCGATTGCGTCATCGGGCCATCGGCGACGATCTACCTCGACGTCGAGATCGGCGATCATGTTCTCGTCGGCGACGGGGCTTCGATCAGGGAGCAATGCCGGATCGGCGCGCGCTGCGTCATCGGGCGGCACGTCACGTTGAACTACGACGTGGCGGTCGGGACTGGCACCAAGATCATGGATCACACCTGGCTCGCGGGCTCGATGCGGGTCGGACGCGAGGTCTTCATCTCGGGCGGCGTGCTGACGGCCAACGACAACGCGATGGGCCGGGCCGGCTTCGATCCGGGGATCGTCCGCGGACCCGCCATCGGCGACGGGGCCGTGATCGGCGCGGGCGCCATCCTCCTGCCGAACATCACCGTCGGCGCCGGGGCCACGGTCGGTGCCGGGGCTGTCGTCACCCGCGACGTGGCGTCCGGTGAGACCGTGTTGGGTGCTCCGGCCAGGCCGCGCACCAAGCGACCGGAGGCGCAGTAGGGCCGATGGGACTCGACGACGTGCGCATGCTCCAGTTCCCGAAGATCGCCGACCCGAAGGGCAACCTCACGCCGATCGAAGGCAGCGCCCAGGTCCCCTTCGAGATCGCGCGCGTGTTCTATCTGTACGACGTGCCCGGCGGCGTGGCCCGCGGGGGTCACGCTCATCGGGCGCTCCAGCAGGTGATCATCGCCGCCTCGGGCAGCTTCGACGTCGTGGTCGAGGACGGGCAGGCGTCGCAGCGGTTCTTTCTCAACCGGTCGCACTACGGTCTGTACATCCCGCCGATGGTCTGGGCCAACCTGGAGAACTTCTCGTCGGGGTCGGTCTGTCTCGTGGTCGCGTCGGCACCGTATGACGAATCCGACTACTACCGCGACCACGACGAGTACCTGGCGGTTGTCCGAGGCCGGCCGTGACGGTCCCGTTCCTCGACGTCGGGGCGGCGACCCAGGAGATCCGGCCGGAGATCGACCAGGCGATCGGGCGTGTCCTGGATCGGGGCTGGTACGTCCTTGGACGGGAGGTCGAAGCGTTCGAGCAGGCCTTCGCCACCTACACCGGCGTCCGACACTGCGTCGCGGTGAACAGCGGCCTGGACGCGCTGATCCTCGGTCTCCGGGCCCTCGGAATCGGGTCAGGCGACGAGGTCATCGTGCCCTCCAACACGTACATCGCGACATGGCTGGCGGTGAGCGCAGTCGGCGCCACGCCGATCCCGGTCGAGCCGAACCCTGCCACCTACAACCTGGATCCCGGGCGCGTGGCCGAGCGGCTGAATGAACGGACCGCCGCGGTCATTCCCGTCCACCTGTACGGCCAGCCGGCCGACACGGACGCCCTCCGGACCGTGCTGGATGGCCATCGCGCCAAGCTCCTCGAGGACGCGGCCCAGGCCCATGGGGCCACCCTTCGAGGCCGTCGGGTGGGCTCGCTGGGCGATGCGGCCGCGTGGAGCTTCTATCCCGGCAAGAACCTCGGCGCGCTCGGCGACGGAGGCGCGCTGACGACCGACGACGCGGCCATCGCCGACGAGGTCCGACGCCTGCGCAACTACGGGTCGCGCGAGAAGTACGTCAACGAGGTCAAGGGCGTCAACAGCCGTCTCGACGAGATCCAGGCCGCGATCCTGACGACGAAGCTCGATCACCTTGACCGGTGGAACGCGAGACGCCGGGCGATCGCCGCGCGCTACCTCGCCGAGCTCGAGGGCTCGGCTCTCGGGCTGCCCGCGGTGCTCGCCGGCGCGGATCCCGTCTGGCATGTCTTCGTCGTCCGGCACCCGCGCCGTGACGCGCTGCGGGCGGCGCTGACCGCAGCCGGCGTCCAGACCCTCATCCACTATCCGATCCCGCCCCATCTCCAGGGCGCGTACCGCGAGATGGGCCTGGGCCCAGGCGCCCTGCCGATCTCGGAGGCGATCCACCGCGAGGTCGTGAGCCTCCCGATCGGGCCGCACATGACCGACGATCAAGTCGGCCTCGTCGTCGCCGCGGTCCGGTCCGCGCTGGCCTAGGCTCTGATCGCGCGATCAGCCCGGACGCGACCGCGTCAGGCGGGCCAGCGCGATCCCGGTCAGCTCGATCCGTTCCCGGACCGCGATCGCCGAGAGGACCGCCAGGCTCACCCACCTGGGCTGGCGGTCCTCGTAGTGCGCTCGATAGAAGCGCCGCATGCCATCGTGGAAGTAACGGACGGTACGCTCCCGGAAGCGGCGCGAGCTGGCCCGCTTGCGATGGCGGACCGTGGTCACCGGGGTGTACATGATCCGCCAGCCGGCGGCCTTGATCCGGTATGCCCAGTCGAGGTCTTCGCCGTACATGAAGTAGCGCTCGTCGAGGAGGCCCACGCCCTCGACGACCTCGGCCCGGACCAGCATGAACGCCCCGCAGGGCGCGTCGATCTCCGTCTCCTCCCGCTCGTCGAGGTAGGTCAGGTTGTAGCGACCGAACCGGCGGCTGCGCGGAAACAATCGCGAGAGCATCGTCATGCGATAGAACGCGACCGCCGGCGTCGGGAACGACCGACGGCAGGCGAGGTCGAGGCTCCCGTCGTCCATCTCCAGGCGGCAGGTGCTGCAGCCGACGTCGGGTCGGGCGTCCATGTAGTCGACCATCGACCGCAGGGAGTCCGCTGCCAGGAGGGTGTCCGGGTTGAGCAGGAGCCGATACCGCCCGCGGGCCGCGCGCAGGCCCTGGTTGGAGGCGACCGCGAACCCTGCGTTGCGCTCGTTGCGGATGACCCGGACCCCGGGATAGGCCGCCTCGCACGCCGCCGGATCGAACTGGACCGAGGCATTGTCGACGACGAAGACCTCCAGACTGAGGTCGGTCTTCGCCGGGCCGAGGGAGCGAAGGCAATCGGCCAGCAGCGTGGGCGTCTCGTAGTGGACGATCACGACACTCAGGTCGACGCTCGGACCGGACCCGGCCATCAGCCTTCCACGCGGAACTCCGCCCGGTGCCAGACCTCGATCTCGCGGCCGCGCAGGACGTTCAACCAGCCCACGGCAAAGGCGAGATTGACGACCGCGAACGACCGGGCGAAGGTGACCAGCCGAGGCGGCCGCCGGCCGGCGCCCACGAACAGGTGGGCGGCCACGGCCAGGAGCAGGCCGGCGACGACGATTGCCGGCGCGATCAGGTAGGCGGTTGCGCCACTCAGCCCAAGCGCCAGCCCGCTGCCGGTGACCGCGAGCAGGAACCAGGGCGTCGCCCAGCGCAGCAGCTTGTGCGACCAGATGGCCAGGGCCGCGCCCGGCCGGCGCCATGGGGCGAGGCGACCGGCCATCGACAGGTTGGCGCGGATGCCGCGCGTCGCGGTCCGGGTCCGGTTGCGCAACTGCTCGCGCAGGCCGCTGATCGGCCGGTCGGTGGCCGCCGCGGCCGGGACGTAGACGACGAGGCCCCCGGCTTCCGCCACGTACAGCGGCAGGAGATGATCCATCGATGCCGTGGCGGGCACGGGCCGGTAGGCCGAGCGGCGCACGGCAAGCAGCGCCCCGGTCACTGCGGTCAGCAGGCCGGCCCGGCTCTCGAGCTCGCGGACGTGGCGCTCGTAGCGCCAGTACAGGCCCTCGTTCGACGATGTGGCGGTCGCGCGCTCGTCGCGCCACTCGAGGCGGCCGGTCGCGCACCCGACCCGCGGATCGCGGAACGCCTCGGCCAGGGCACCCAGGCAGCCCGGTCGGAAGCGGGTCTCGGCGTCGGTCAGGACCACCACCTCGCCGCGGGCCGCCTCGAACAGGGCGTGCTGCGCCGTGGTCTGGCCGCCGCGCGGGAGCGACATGAGGCGCAGGCGCGGCTCATTCGCCGCCAGCTCGGCGACGATCCGCTCGGTGGCGTCGGCCGAGCCGTCGGAGCCGACGAGGACCTCGACCAGCCGCACCCCGGGCGCGTCCTGGGCGAAGGCGTCGGCGATCCGTCCGGCGATCGCGTCGGCCTCGTTATGAACCGCGATGGCGACCGACAGCGTCGGCTGCGGATCGGTCGGCCGTGGCCGCCACGGGGCGACCCGGGCGAGGGCCGCGACCAGGATCGGGTAGCCGAGGTAGACCCAGGCCAGGAGCCCGACGGCCGTCCACAGGATGATCGCGCTGAGCACGGCCCTAGGGTACCCGCGTCCGTGCTGGCTGACCTCGAAGGTCACGGACCGACGAGTTGATCGAGGATCGCCTTGAACGCGATCGCCATCGGTCGGTGTTGTCCGCGCATCGAGGCGGCTGCCGCGCCGGCGTAGAGCATGTGGGCCGGCCGAGGTTTGAGTTGCAGGAAGAACGGCAAGCCATAGCGCACGGATACCCAGTTCGCCCAGATCCTGGCGATGCGCCCATTGCCGTTGGCCAACGGATGGATCCGAACCCATTCACCATGGGCGATCGCGGCCGCCTCCAGGACCGCGAACAGCTCGGATGGATCGCCGGGCCGCCCGCCGACCGGGATGGCCCCATCGAGCCCGGCGATGATCGCGCGCATACCCGCTTCGAAGCCGATCAACTCCGTCGGGACGTCGGCCGACATCGCGCCGAAGGCGGTCCCGATCTGGACCTCGTACCCGATCAGCTCGGGAAAGCTTGGATCCGAGTCGCGCAGCTCGCCTGCGTAGTAGGGAACGGGCAGGCGGACCCCGTGGTATGCCGCCCGATGCCAGTCCTGCGCCATCGCCACGGTCGGTGGCCGTCGCCGGGCCGCCTCGGCGTAGATCCGTAGACCCAGAGCGGTGAGGTTGGCCCTGATCTGCCCCGCTGACCCTGGTGGATCGTCGTTCCAGGGAATGGGCACGGTTAGCGCCCGCGAGTTGCGGCGGCGGCCTCGGCGAACCTGGCGGCGATCCCCTGCGGATCTTCCTTGACCACCATCCGAGCCTGGAGCGGGTCGTCGAAGGTGACTTCGGCGTCGGCGAAGCGCGCGACTTCCGCTTGAGGGTCCGCACGGTAGTCGGCAAGACGCCCCAGGGTGTGGGTGAGGTCCTCCTCGAGCGCGAAGGACGCGCTCTGGATCTCGCTCTGGATCATCGTTTCGACGAGACGGTTCATGGACACGCCCATCCGACTTGAGAGCAGCGCGAGGAGCTCGTGCGTCGCTTCATCTTCAAAGCGGAGCGTGAAGGAGCGCCGTCGCTTCTTGCCCATGGGCTCACCGTAGACCGGATGGCGTCATAAGTCAAGAATGGCGTCACATCGACGGTGGTCCTCGAGCTGGCTCTCAGGTCGCGGTCGGCCACGGCCGCCGCGCTCACGTCCAGGGCAGCTCCGGCCAGCGCCGCTGCCAGCGCTCGACCAGCCGAGTGGCTTCGGCGGGCCGGGTGTGAGCGGCGACCAGCGCGGTGCCGGCCCGGCGGAGCACGCGCGCACGGGCAGGATCGGCGACCAGCAGGTCGATCGTTGCGGCGATCCCGGCCGGATCGGCGGGAATGCGGCCGACAGCGCCGGCCGCGACCGCTTCCTCGAGCGCCCCGCTCGGCGTCGCCAGGACCGGGACGCCAGCGGCCATCGCGTCCAGGACGACCTTGGGGAAGCCCTCCGCCGGAGATGGGAAGACGAAGACATCCGCCGCCGCTAGCGCATCGAGGTAGGGCGCCCGATCGGCGACGAACCCGCGCCAGTCGACCCGATCGGCGACGCCGAGCCGGGCGGCGTGGGCCACCAGGCTCGAACGGGCGGGCCCGTCGCCGATCACCGTCAGGCTGATGCCGCTCGCCCCGCGCGCCGGGGCCGCGGCCATGATCGCGAGGGCGCCCAGGAGCCGATCCACGCCCTTGCCGTCGGCCAGCCGTCCGGCCCAGGCGAGGCGGAGGTGGCCGGGCTCGCGCGGCCAGGCTCGGCTCGCGGTCGACCGGATCTCGTCCTCCTCGACCAGGCTCGTGACGATGCCATCGCCGGCCAGCCGCCGGCCGACGACGACACGGTCGCCGCCGATCGAGCTCAGCCGACCCAGTCCGTCATAGGCCCGTCCGACGAGCCCGGCGCCGATCCGGGCGAACCCGCGACGATCCTGTCCGGCGGCCACGTCGGCCGCGCGGCCCGCGACATAGCCGAAGCGCGGCACGCCGGCGCTGCGCGCCAGGGCCGCCGCCAGGGGAGCGTTGGAGGCGGGGACCTTGAGCCAGACGAGATCGGCCGAGCGGATCACCGGCCGCAGGGTCGCCGCGTTGCGGCGGGTCAGCGCCGGGGCATGACGGAGATAGCCGGCGATCCCGTTGAACGGCACGGTGCCGACCACATGGATACGCGGGTCGAGCGGCAGGCTGGCGGGCCGCTCCATCGCCGGACGGAGGGGCACACAATGATCGATCCGCTCGACCGGCTGCCGCCCGTCCGGCCCGATCACGTCGAGTACCGCCGCGACGAAGCGGTGGAAGGTGGCATTGGCCGGATAGACCCGCCCGTCCCAGGCCAGATGCGGGTTGTCGTCCACCAGCGCGATCCGGATTCCCATCGTGGATCAGCGCTCCTCGCCCGGCTCGCGCTCGCCAATCAGCAGCTCGGCCGCCTCGTCGCCTCCGCGCAGCCCGACCAGGTGACCCGTCCGCCGGCCACGCAGCCGGTCGATCCCGGCGCGCAGAGTCCGTCCCAGGGCCACGAGGTCGCTCCGGCGGACGACCAGGGTCTCGATCACGCCTCGACCGGACAACCGCCGGAACGCGAGCAGGGTCAGGCCCGCGGTGAGGATGTACGAGAGCGATGAGCTGGCGGCGGCGCCGTTGATCCCGAACCGCGGGATGAGCACGAGATTGGCGCCGACGTTCGTGGCCAGGCCGGTGACCAGGATCAGCGTCCCGATCCCGGGTCGGCCGCGCCCCACGATGTAGCGCGAGAGCACGGCCACCACGCTGTAGGCGACGACACCGGGCAGGATCAACCGCAGTGCGACGCCGGCATCGGTGAACCGCGAGCCATAGAAGATCCGGACCAGGCGGGGGCCGAAAACAAACGCCGGCACCGCCGTGACGAGCGCCACGGCCAGGGTCGTGCGGGTCAGCACCGCGGCGATCCGGCCGGCATCCGTCCGTGGGTCGACGGCCCGGCTGAACATGACCGTGCCGAGTGCGTTGGGGACGTACCACAGGGTCTCCGCCAGGCCGCTCGTGACCGAATAGATGCCCGTGGCGCGGACCCCGACGATGAGGTTGACCAGGAAGGCGTCGGACCGGAACTGGAGCCGCTCGGCGATCGTGCCGACGATCGCGCGGCTGCCGAAATGGAGCTCCTCGGCCAGGAGCGGACCCGATGGCCGAAGCGAGAACGTTCCGTCGCGGCGGGCGACCCAGCTGATCGCGATCACGGTGATCGCCAGCGCGACCAGATTCATGACCAGGGCGACGTCGAGGCTGAGCCGGGCGATCGCGGCGGCCCCGACGGCCAGGGCCAGGAGCAGCGCGCGGCGCAGGACCCGGATCTGGTTGTAGGCCAGGATCTGGCCTCGACCGAGCAGCGCGAACAGCCCGACGGCGAAGAACAGCTCACCCGGGATCGCCAGGGCGGCAAACAGGAACTGCTGCGCCGACAGGTTCGGGATCAAGCTCGCCAGCGGCCCGTCGGGTCGGATGTCGGTCGGCAGGCCATAGGCCCAGCAGGCCAGCACGACACAGAACCCGCCGACCCCGGCCGACCAGATCAGGGCGTTGGCGAAACCGCGTCGGGCGGTCTCGGGATCGCGCCTGGACACGACGCCGAGGGCGCTGTCCATGCCCCAGCCGGCGACCAGTGCGGCCAGCTGCGAGGTCAGCAGGACCAGCGCGAAGCGGCCCCTGGCGGACGGCCCGAGGAGGCGGGCCAGGGCGATGTCGGTGGCGAAGATGACGACCGCGAGGACGAACCGGGTGACGATCGTGATGATCGCGTCGTTGATGAGCGGGGCGTGGGCGGGGGTCTGGTTGGTGCCGAGGGCAGCGCTCGAGCCAGGGGCCGGGCTCGGGCCGGGATTCGCCGCCGGAGGATCGGCCGAGACGCCGGCGTCGGCCGCGTCGGCCCCCGGCCCACTCCGGCGATCCGGAGGCTCGTTCACTCGGAGCCGGACGCGGCGTGGGGCACGATCGCAGCCAGGCCCGGATCGGCCAGCGCGGTGCGGAACCAGGCTGCGGTCCGGGCGATGCCCTCGGCCAGCGGGACCGTCGCGCGGTACCCGAGGCGCTCGGCCGCCTTGTCGACGCGACTGACGTTGCGCCGGACGTCGCCCGCCCGGGCCGGCCGATGACGCACCTCGAGCCGCCGGCCGACGGCCGCCTGGATGGTCTCGGCGAGCTCGTTCACCGTGGTCTCGATCCCTGTCCCGGCCTGGAACAGCTCGCCGGCCACGGTGGCCTCGGGCGCATCGATCGCCGCCCGGACGGCGTCCGCAAGGTCGTCAACGAAGACGAAGTCACGGGTCTGCCGGCCGTCGCCGTGGATCTCGATCGGAGCGCCGGTCAGGGCGGCCCGCAGCCAGGCCGCCACCACGCTGCGCTTGTGGAGCGAGCGTGGGCCGTAGGCGTTTGAAAAGCGGAGGGCACAGGCGGCCAGGCCGTAGGTCGCCGCGTAAGCCTGGCAGTAGGCCTCGCCCGCGAGCTTGGACGCGCCGTAGGGCGAGACCGGATGGGGCAGGTCGAGCTCGTCGGCCGGCGGTTCGTGATCGCCCGCGGCCGCATTCGAGCTGGCGAAGACGAACCGGCGCACACCGCCCAGCCGCGCCGCGTCGAGAACGTCGAGCAACCGAGCGACATTGGCCTCGAACGTGCCCACTGGATCGGTCACGGAATCGGGGATGCCCGCCCGGGCGGCCAGATGGACGACCGCGTCCACCCCGTCGACCGCCTCGTCGATCGCGGCGCGGTCGGCCAGCGACCGGGCGATGAGCTGGTGGGGGACCCCGTCGAGATAGGCCGGGTTGCCCATCGAGAGGTCGTCGAGGATCCGGACCCGATCGCCTGCCGCAGCCAACCGGGCCGCGAGGTTCGATCCAATGAACCCGGCTCCGCCGGTGATCAGGACCGTTCGCGTCACCGGCCTGGTCCCCCTCCGATCAGGAGCCCACCGCGACGACGCTGCGACCGGCCGGGATCCAGCGGACGTGCCTGACGAAGGCGCCCTGGTCGATCGCATCGCGCCGGTCGTGGATCTTGAGCAGCATCGTGTCGATCAGCTCCTTGTTGAGGAGCCGGGGCTGGAGCCCGAGGTCGAGCAGCTTGGAATGGCGGGCGTTGTAGTAATGGTCCTCGGCCTCCTTGCGCGGGTTGGCCGGGTGATCGATGGTCACGGTCCAGCCCAGCTGGCCGGCGGCATCCTGAACTCGCTCGGCCAGCTCCAGGACGCTGAACTGCTCGGTGAACTGGTTGAAGACCCGCAGCTCGCCCGGGTCGGCCGGGCTGGTGATCGCCAGGTTCACGCACTGGATCGTGTCCCGGATGTTGAGGTAGCCGCGAGTCTGGCCGCCCCGGCCGTAGACGGTCAGCGGGAAGCCGACCGCCGCCTGGGCGCAGAACCGGTTGAGCGCCGTGCCAAAGACCTCGTCGTAGTGGAAGCTGGTGGCCAGCCGCGGATCGAGGGCGGATTCGTCGGTCTCGACGCCATAGACCACACCCTGGTTGAGGTCGGTCGCGCGCAGCCCCCAGATCCTGGTCGCAAAGTGGATGTTGTGGCTGTCGTGGACCTTGCTCAGGTGATACATCGAGCCCGGGGTCTTGGGATACAGGAAGGTGTGGCTGCGGCCGTTGTGGTCGACCGTCAGGTAGCCCTCCTCGATGTCGATGTCGGGCGTCCCGTACTCGCCCATGGTCCCCAGTTTGACCAGGTGACTCTCGGGGGAGCGGTCGCGGATGGCGAAGATGACATTGAGCGTGCCGACGACGTTGTTGGCCTGGGTGTAGGTGGCGTGGCGGACGTCGATCATCGAATACGGGGCCGAGGGCTGCTCGCCGTAGTGGACGATCGCGTCCGGCTGGAGATCGCCGATCAAGCCCTCGACGAAGCCATAGTCGGTCAGGTCGCCGACGTGGACCTCGATCTCGTTGCCGGTCACCTCGCGCCAGGCGGCCACCCGTCCGTGGAGGGTCGGGATCGGGAAGAGCGGTGTGACGCCGAGCTCGAGCTCCCACTGGCGCTTGGCGAAGTTGTCGACGATTGCGACGCGGTGGCCGGCGCTCGACAGCGCCATCGCCGTGGGCCAACCCAGGTAGCCGTCGCCGCCGAGGACGAGGATTCGCAACGCCACCTGTCCCTCCATGCATGCCGGCCGGGACGTGGCGGGCGGCCAGCGCCGTCGGGCTCGCTGGAGTCTACAACGGAGTCCATATCGTCGTGACCGAGCGACGGGACGGGTGTACCCTCGCGCCATGCTGGTTCGCCAGTTCGCGGTCGCCGGCCTCGGACACCTGTCAACGCTGATCGCCGACGAAGCGACCGGCCAGGCGGCGGTCGTCGATCCCCGCCGGGACGTCGACGCCTACGTGACCGCCGCCCACGAGCTGGGTCTCCAGATCACCCACGCCGTCGAGACCCATCTCCACAACGACTATGTCTCGGGCGGCCGCGAGCTTGGCGCAGCGACCGGCGCCGACCAGGTCATCGGCGCGGGCGCCGAGTTGCGCCATCCGCACCGAGCGGTGGGTCACGGCGAGTCGTTCCAGGTCGGCGGGCTGCGCTTCACCGCCCTCGAGACGCCCGGCCACACGCCCGAGCACGTGGCCTACGCCGTCACCGACACCGCGCGCGCTGACGAGCCGGTCCTGATGTTCACGGGCGGCTCGTTGCTCGTCGGTTCGGTCGGCCGGACGGACCTCCTCGGCAATGCTGCCGCCCTGCCCGGCGCGCGGGCCATGTTCCAGTCGCTCCACGAGGTCGTCCTGACCCACCAGGACTTCGTTGAGGTGTATCCGACCCACGGCGCCGGGTCCCTGTGCTCGACCGGGATCTCGGCCACGGCTCATTCCACGATCGGTTTCGAGCGTCGCCATAATCCGCTGCTCCAACCCCGCGAGGTAGATGCCTTTGCTCGGGCCCTGCTGTCTGGCCAGCCGACCGTTCCCCCGTACTTCGCCCGGATGCGCCCGACGAACCAGGCCGGCCCGCGGGTCCTCGGCGGCGTGCCTAGCCCGGCGCCCGTCGGCGTGACCGCGGCCCGGGAGGCTGTCGCCGATGGAGCGCTCCTGATCGACCTGCGTCCGCCCGCGCAGTTTGCGAGCGGCCACGTCCCGGGTTCGCTGTCGATCCCCTCGGACGAGTCGTTCGGGACCTGGCTTGGCTGGGTGGTGACCGATCCGGATCGGCCGCTGATCCTGATCCTCGACGCGGAGGCGGATTGGGACGATGCCGTCCGGCAGGCGCTCCGGATCGGGTTCGAGTCGACCGTCGGCTATCTCGAGGGCGGCTTCCCGGCGTGGGCCGCAAGTGGGCTGCCGACCGAGTCGAGCGGCATCCTGAACGTGGACGAGCTGGCTGCCGCGCTGTCCGGTGGCGGGCCGGACGCTCCGCTCCTGATCGACGTTCGCCAGGCGTCCGAGATCGAGTCCGGCCACGTTCCGGGTGCCATCCCCATTGGCGCGGCAGATCTGCCCGAACGCCTGGCCGGGTTCCCCCGCGACCGGCCGCTGGCGACGATCTGCGCCGGCGGATTCCGATCGTCGATCGCCGCGTCGCTGCTCAAGACCGCCGGGTTCGAGCGGGTCTCGTCGGTGGCCGGGGGGGTTTCGGCCTGGGCGGCCGCCGGATTGCCGCTCGAGCGTGGCGCCGCCAGTGCCCGGCTGCCCGAGCCGATCGCCGCGGCTGCATCCGGAGGCGGCTCGGCCCACTCGCACTGAGCCCGGCCGCGGCCACGCGCACCGACTCAGTCCTACCCCGCGGGCCTGTGCCCCGAACCCGGCCCCTGAGCCCGGCCCCGGCTCCCGCCCTGAGCCCGGCCCCGAGCCCGGCCCCGAGCCCGGCCCCTGAGCCCGGCCCCTGAGCCCGGCCCCGGTCCCGCCCCTTGAGCCCGGTCCCGCCCCCTGAGCCCGGCCCGGCCCGGCATCCAGGTCGACCCCCGGGCCCAGTGGGCGGCTCTATCAGCCGACGCGACTGCTGTTGTTCTTCCCAGTACGACAAACGCCGCTGGACACGCTAGCCGGGCCCCGCCTGGCGGGGGTTCTTGCGTCGGATCGGGCGCCCTGGGCTGATTTGAACGGGCCGCCGACTCAGTTTCCGCCGACACGGCCTTGGAGCGGCCGTCCCGCGGCGGCCAAGGATCCGACCGACCGCGGCGGCCAGGCTTCCGCCAGCTGCGGCGTACCGTTGTCGTCCGGTTTGTCGCTTGGAGAAGAACAACGCGTCGGCCGGACGCCGACCCGACGACCACCGGACCACCCGCCGACCACCGGACCACCCGGCGACCACCGGACCAACCGCCGACCCGACGACGGCCACACGACCACCGGACGACCTGATGCCGACCCGGCGACCACCCGACGACCACCGGACCAACCGCCGACCCGACGACGACCACACGACCACCGGACGACCTGACGCCGACCCGCACGGGACGACCCGACGACCACGCGACGACGACGCAGCGACGTGACCCTCCAGCCGCCCCGTCGCGGGACCGGCCGTCCTCGGGGTCAGCGACCTCAGCCCTCTGTCGCGCCGGTGCGTCGGACAGGAGGTCGCGGCTCCACGACGCGGCTCGAGGGGCCGTCTCGAGCGGGCCGGCCTGGGATCGACGGGATCCGACTCGAGCGAACGATTCCATCCAGCCACACGATCCCGTCGCCGGGCCACCGGTCGATCGGGTCGGCGAGGGCAGCGATCAGGCGCTCCGATGCGATCGGGAACGCGGCCCGAATGATCTCCGGATGGGCCGCGGCGAGAGCACGGTGGTGACGGGTTGGAGGCAGCACCAGCAGGACATGGACGCTCCGACCGATCTCGGACGCCCGGACCGCGGCCCGCTTCTCCGCGCATTCACGCACGATCGCTTCGAGCGCGTGGACGCGCGTCTCGACCTCGACCAGCACGATCTCGGCGCCGCGCTCGAGGCGGACATCGGTCGATCGCCGACCTGCGCCGGGAACTGGCGACTCGATGATGGCCCGCCAGGCCGCGTGGCGCAGCTCGAGCAATCGCTCGACGATCCGCGCATGTGCAGCGTCGTAGATGATGGGGTCACGGTCCGCATACAGGGCCATCCGGAACTCGGCGCCCAGGGCGGCGGCTGCTCGGGCTCGGATTCGGACCGACACGTCGGGGTCGCCCTGCTCCATCCGACAGATCACTGACCGCGTCACGCCGATGGCGCGAGCGACCGCTGCCTGGCTCACTCCGGCCCGCACCCGTAGCTGGCGGTAGTCCTCGGCGGCTCGGGTGGAGCTCCGCCTCAGGGCACGATCGCCGTCATTGATCGCCGATCGGCTGCTCCCGTGCAGGCGCATGTTCAGCACTCGCATCTCTCTGACGCAGCCGACGCACACCGGAGCGATCCTCGTCCGCGGCAACGCCGCATTCCTGGCGGTCGGCCGCGGGGCATTCCTGGCGGTCGGCCGCGGGGCATTCCTGGCGGTCGTTCTTTCAAGGAGAACAAACGGCTCTCAATTCGCCGTTATCTGGTCCATCGAGCCGCAACCGCACTCGACGGGAGGGACTGCGGAGCGTGAGAGATCCACTTCGCTATCACGGATCGACATCCGGGCGTGGCACCGCCTCAACCCTCAGGGGCTGCTCGGCCAGACGGGTGCCACATGCGTGCCACCGGACCCTCGGCGTAGCGTTTGTTCCTCCACGAAGAACACTGGCCGGCGCCGGAGGGCAGGCCAGGAACGTTGGGCCCGGCTTGGACCGAGGACTCCGTTGGCACGCCCCGCGCGGACGGCGGCTCGCCGCGCGCACGGACGGCGGGCCTCGCCACGCCGCGCGCTCGGACGGCGGCTCGCCGCGCACCGCCGCGCTCGGACGGCGGGCCTCGCCTCGCCCCGCGCGGACGGCGGCACGCCGCCACGGGCCTCGCACCGCCCCGCGCGGACGGCGGCTCGCCGCGCGCACGGACGGCGGGCCTCGCCACGCAGCGCACTCGGACGGCGGCTCCGAGGCACACCCGGGACGTCAGGTCCCGGTGTGGATCCCGAGTGCGCCCAGGAACGTGGAACCGAGCAGGACCGCGTCCAGGACGACCACCAGCCCGACCGCCCCCCAGGCCAGGACATTGGCCCGTCGTCCGTTGGCGTGGCGGCCCATCAACCGGCGGTCGTTGACCAGCAGGACCATGAAGATCAGCACGATCGGCAGGAGCAGGCCCTGCAGGTTCTGGGAGGCCAGGATGAGCGGCAACAGGTCGATCCCGGGCAGCAGGACGATCGCTGCCCCGACGACGAGGACCAGGCTGTAGATCGTGAAGAAGGCGCGCGCGTCGCGGAACCGCTTGTTGACTCCCGACTCCCACCCGAACGCCTCGCAGATCACGTACGCCGTCGAGAGCGGCATGATCGTCGCGGCCAGCACGCTCGCGGCAAACAGTCCCAGCGCGAACAGCAGCCCGGCCAGGTGCCCGGCAACGGGCTCGAGCGCGCGGGCAGCATCGCTGGCCGAGACGATCGACCCGCCTGTGGCATGGATCGTTGCGGCCGTGGCCACCACGATGAAGATCGCGATCAGGTTGGTCCAGACCGCGCCGCCCACGGCGTCGAGCTGCTCGAGCTTGAGCTCCTCCTCGTCGATGCCCTTCTCGGCGACCGCGCTCTGGAGGTAGAACTGCATGTACGGGGTGATGGTCGTGCCCACGACGGCGACCATCAGCAGCAGGATCCCCGGCGCCGGGTCGAACCGGGGCGTGATCAATGCTTGCCCGACCTGACCCCAATCCGGATGAGCCATGATCGCCGACGCGATGTAGGTCACGAACACCAGGGCCAGGCCCAGAAAGATCCGCTCCAGGGTGCGATAGCTGGCGAACAGGACCAGGCCCCAGATGAGGAAGCCAACGACCGGCACCACCAGGTAGCGTCCGATCCCGAAGATCTCCAGCGCGGCCGCCGCCCCGGAGAACTCGGCGACCGTGTTGGCCACGTTGGCGACCAGCAGGATGAGCATCGCGAACGCGGTCCAACGGACCCCGAAGCGATCGCGGATGAGATCGCTCAGGCCCTGTCCCGTGACCACGCCCAGGCGGGCCGCCATCTCCTGGACGATGGCCAGGATGACGATCGTGATCGGGAACAGCCACAGGAGCATCAGGCCGGTCCGGGCGCCCATCTCGCTGTATGTGGTGATCCCGCCGGCATCGTTGCCGGCGATGCCCGAGATGAGACCGGGACCCATGACCGCCAGGAAGGCCAGGATGCCCCGCCGCCCGCGGAACCGGCCCCGCAGCCGGAGCCCGTCCCCGCCGCCGATCCGATCGCGCAACCGGCCGAGCCAGCCGGGACGGCGCGGCTGACCGATCCGGCCGCGGAGCCGGATGACCGGTGGGGTGCCGGCGGCGGAACCGCTGACGGCCTCGGCCACGGCGCCCTCGACACGCCCGACGACATGCCGCGCCCCGGCGCCTGCCTTCCGCGCGACCCGCCGAACCGGCGGCAGCTGGGGCACCCGAGCCCGACCTACTTGCGCGCGAAGAGGCGGGGCAGGCGCCTCTTCCATGCCGTCGGCAGAACGGCATCGATCGCGTCGTCGACGGTCACGATCCCGACCAGGCGCCCGTCGTCGTCCACCACGGGCACGGCCAGCAGGTTGTAGTGGGCGACCACCTCGGCCACCTCGTCCTGGTCGGCCAGGACCCCGACCGCGACGGGCTCCTTGATCACCACCTCGGCGATGGGCGTGTGCGGCTGGGCGACGATGAGATCCCGCAGCGAGAGGACCCCGACCAGCCGATCGTCGTCGTCGACCACGTACACGTAGTAGATCGTCTCGGCGTCGGGCTCGATCTCGCGCAAGCGCTCGATCGTCTCACCCGCGGTCAGCGTCGCCGGGACCGCCACGAACTCGGTGGTCATGATCCCCCCCGCGGTGTCCTCGGGATAGGCCAGCAGCTCCTGGACCTCGGCCTTCTCGTCGGACTCCATCAGGGCCAGGATCTCGTCGCGGGCGTCGTCGGACAGGTCGGCCACGACGTCGGCGGCGTCGTCTGGGCTCATCTCTTCGAGGATGTCCGCGGCTCGCTCCGGGGGCAGGTCCTCGATGACCTCGACCCGGGTGTCGGGCTCCATCTCCTCGATGGCATCGGCCGCGGCCTCATCGTCGAGCGAGGCCAGGATGCCGGCCCGGTCACGTGGCGAGAGCTGGTCGATGATGGTCGCCAGGTCGGCGGGGTGAAGCTCGGCCAGGCCCTGGTGGGGGACCCGCAGCTTGATCGAGGCGATCGACGTCTCGACCGGATCGACATCCTCCCAGTCGATGTAGCGCTCGGGGATCGGCCGGCCGAGTCGCCGGGCGACGGAGCGGAATGCGGACTCCAGGCCGAGCCGCCGCAGGAGGCCGGCCGCCCCGACGTCGACGGCCACCAGGCGCAGGGCCCCGTCGATCTCGTCGAAGCGGAGATCGTTGACCCGAACGACCTTGCGGCCGTCGATGTCGACGATCTGCTTGTCCATCAGGTCGGCCCGCAACAGGATCTCGTCGGGCCGCTGGCGGAAGGCCTCGATGTCGATGGTCTGAGCGCGCAGCTGGGCCCCACTGGCGTCGAGCGACTCGACCGACGACGTGGGCACGAAGATCTGGCGGCGGCCCGTCTCGACGACGATGCCGGTGACCGGCGGATAGCGTTCGCCGACGGCCACGATCAGGTCGGCGACCTTGCCGATCGGCTCGCCGTTCCGGTCACGGACCGGCCGCCCGATCACCTGGCTCAGGTAGAGCATCTGCCACCTCGCGGCGGGATCCGTCCCGCTCGCCGGTGGCTCGCCCATCTTGGGCGTCAACCGTCAGAGGGCGGGTCGGACCGGGTTCGATCCGGCGGCGCGCTGGGCGCCGCGGAGACTGGGTCCTGGCTCCACGAGTGGAGTCATCCTCCGTTGCTGGTTGGGCGGCTCAGGGGCGCACGACGACGCTTGTTGACGCCTTCCTGGGACCGGGCCGAGTGTAGCCGTCCGCCGTTCAGCCGGTCAACCGGATGAGGCGCCGCGCCGTGTCCCGCGCGAGGGTTCGGGGCCGGGCTGGGACCGGCGGAGCGGGACCTCTGCCGCGCCGGGTAGTACCACGGTCACCGCCGGCCGGTACCAAGTGGGAGGCGTGCCGCCAATGCGCAGGATGGGACGATGCCAGGCGATGCAGTTCCCGTCCGAGCGCCAGACCCTGGCACCGGGCCCGACGGCCTCGAGCGCGCGCACCGAAGATCCGGCGCCCATGGGGGGAAGCCTGGTCGAGGCCGATCTCGAGGCCGACGTGCCCGTGGCCAGAGTTGGCTCGGCCCGGGGCGCCGTGGGAGCTCCCAACCGGGCGCCGGTGGCGACCTCGCTGCCCACCAACCTGCTGGCCCTGGCTGCCCTGCTGACCTACGGCGCCGTGCGGGCTGTGGTCGAGATCCACGATCCGCTCGGCGTCGGTCTGGCCTCGGTCCCGCTGTTCTTCGCGGCGGCGTTCCTCACCCGGCGTGGAGCCATCGCGGTGGTCGTTGGCACGATCGCCGTGACGCTCGTGCCGATCGCCGTGGACCGCGCGCACTGGTCGATCGTCGACGCCGGCATCGTGGCCGAGCTGGCGACGCTCGTCATGGCCGCCGGTGCCCTCCGCGGCGCCATGCTCCGGGCTGCCCGATCGGCCGCCAGCCAGGCGGCCCACGAGGTCCTCCTGACCGGCCGGCTCGAGGCGGTCCTCAGCATCGCCGCGCGACTGACCACGACCCTCGACCGCGACGCGATCCTGCGCACGATCGTGACCGAGGTCAATCGAGTGCTGGAGACCGACGGCACCACGATCCGGATCCTCGACGACGATCGCGCGGTGCTGGTGGCCTCGGCGGGCATCAGCCAGGAGGTGGCCGACCGGCTGCCGGTCCTGCGCCGCGACGAGGCCTGGTTCGGACAGCTCGTTCGCGATCGGCGGCCGATCGTCGACGACGGCTTCGCGGATCCGATCGCCGACGTTCGCCAGTCCGGGATCGTCGAGGTAGGCTCGGCGCTGGTGGTCCCGCTGGTTCTCCATGACCTCGTCATCGGATCACTCGCGGCCTTCAACGACCAACCCCGGCATTGGTCGGCAGCGGACGTCGAATTCGTGGGGGCCGTCGCGACACACGCCGCCCTGGCCATCCACAACGCGGACCGGTTCGCCCAGACCAAGAGCTGGGCCGCCCAGCTGGGCGTGCTCCAGGCCGCCTCGGCCCGGATGAGCCGGCAGAACACGATCGCCTCGGTCGGACGGGCCATCGTCGAAGAGGTGGCCCAGATCATCGACTACCACAACTGCCGGGTGTACCTCCTGGAGGAGCCCGACGAGGTGGTGCCGATCGCGTTCGAGGGGCGGGTCGGCGCCTACGAGCACGTCGACATGGCGCTGCTGCGGACCAAGGTCGGCGAAGGCTTCACCGGCTGGGTGGCGGCCACCGGCGAGCCGCTCCTGATCGACGAGGCCAACGCCGACCCGCGCGGCGCGAGCATTGCCGGAACGGATGACGTCGACGAGTCGATGGTGTGCGTGCCGATGCGCTACGACGAGCGGGTCATCGGGGTGATCACCCTGTCCAAGCTGGGCCTGCGCCAGTTCGACCAGGGCGATCTGCGCCTGCTCTCGATCCTGGCCGACCAGGCCGCCACTGCCGTCGAGTCGGCCCGCCTCCTGAGCCGCAGCGATCGACTCGCCAGCGAGCTCCGGCGCCTGCTCGACATGAGCAGCGCGCTGGCCCAGAGCCTCGACCCGAGGGAGGTCGCCCAGCTCATCGCCCGGCACATGGTCGATGCCCTCGGCGTGGATGAGTGCGCGATCAGCTGGTGGGACGATCCCGGCGACCGGCTGCTGACGATGGGCTACTGGCCGCCCGTCCCCGACGAGCAGATCCAGGCGGTCTTCGACCTCCGCGGCTTCCCCGCGACCCGGCGGGTCCTCGAGGAGCAGGTGACCCTGATCGTCCGCGTCGACGACCCGGGCGCCGATCCGGCCGAGGTGGCCTACCTGCGCAAGGAGGGCGAGGCCGTCTCCGCGCTGCTGCCCCTGATCGCCAAGGGTCGCTCGGTCGGCCTGGTCGAGCTCCTCAGCCGGACCGACGTCGTCCTCGACCAGCCCGCCCTGGAACTGGCCAGCACCATGGCCAACGAGGCGGCGATGGCGCTCGAGAACGCGCGCCACTACCAAGACGCCCGCGAGCTGGCCGACCGCGACCAGCTGACCGGGTTCTTCAACCACCGCTACCTGCACCAGCGGTTGGGCGAGGAGATCGTTCGGGCGCAGCGCTCGAAGTCGCCCCTGGCGCTGCTCATGATCGATCTCGACGACTTCAAGCTGGTCAACGACACGTTCGGCCACCTCTTCGGGGACCGGGTCCTGGCCTGGACCGCCGAGCAGATCCGGTCGACCCTGCGCGTGAGCGACGTTGCCGCCCGCTACGGCGGCGACGAGTTCGCGATCATCCTCCCCGACACCGACCGCGAGGCCGCGACCCACGCGGCCGATCGAATCGTGGCCGCGCTCCGGGAGCGGACGTTCGAAACCGAGGACCACGGCTCGGTCCCGATGGGCGCCTCGATCGGCGTATCGGCGTTCCCGGCCGACGGCCGGACCGGCCGCGAGCTCATCGCCACCGCCGACGTCGAGATGTACCGGGTCAAGCTCGCCAGCGGCGCGATCGTTCCGGCCGGCGGGTCGGTTGCCTCCTCCGGACCGGTCGCCCCCAGCGTGGGCCGACACGAGCCCGTCGGCAGCGTCGCCGAGGGGAGCCGGGCGGGTGGCGGCCCCGTCCGCAGCTCGGCCCGCGGCTCGGGCCGCCTGATCGGGTCGGGGTCGCTCGGTGAGGTCGACGCGGCCCCCGACTGAACCGCTGCGCGCCGGGCAGGACCTTCGTACCAGCCCCTAGCAGCCGAAGGTACCAGGGTCGGACGCTGGACGAACGCCCGTTCGGAAGGCATCCTCGTTGAGACGTGGCCGGCACCCCGCTCAGCTCGCTCGACGCGCGCTCCACCGGCCTCGACGACCCCCGACTACGGACCGTGCGGCGCGTGCTCGCGGGCACCTTCGCGCTGCTGGGCATGGCCGGGCTGGTGGCGCTCGCGATCGACCCCGGTCAGCCGGCCAGCCTGGTCGCGCTCGGGCTGGCCGTCACGGCCGGCGGCGCAGCTGTCATGCACCAGCGCTCTACCGCCGTGCTCGAGGCCGAGCGCCGCGCCGAGGCGGAGATCCTGGCCCGCATCCTCCAGGGACTGTCCCGGTCGGCCTCGGCCGAGGGGATCGTCCAGGCGCTCCTCGAGGAGCTCGGAGCCGGGACGGACGCCGATCACACGGTCGTCGTCCGGCGACGGCTCGGGGAGCGCTGGCTGGAGGCGTCCCTGGCCGGATCTCACCCGGACGACCCGACCTCGACCATCGCCCTGCCGCTGGTCCACCTGGTCCCCGGCACCGGCCCGGGCGGCGACCCCGACACGCACCGGATCGAAGCCAGCGTCCGAGCCGAGTTCGGCCTGAGCCACACGCTGGCGGCGCCGCTCCGGACCGGACGCGGGGTCGTCGGCGCGATCGTCCTTGCCCGCCGGATCGACGAGCCCTGGTCGGCCGGTTCGGCGCGGATCCTCCGAGTCGCGGCGCTCGAGGCCGCGGCCGCGCTCGAGCGGGTCGAATCGCACCGGGATGCGGAGACCCGCGCCTCGACCGACGTCCTGACCGGGCTGCCCAACCGACGCTACTTCGACGAGTTCTGCGGTCTGCTGTCCGAGCGACGCCGGGCCGATGACGCGATCGGGATCCTGATGGTCGACATCGATCACTTCAAGCGGGTCAATGACCGCTTCGGTCACGACGTCGGCGACGAGGTCCTGCGAGCGGTCGCCGGGGCGATCGTCGGCGCCGTCCGCGACGACGACGTCCCGGCCCGCCACGGCGGTGAGGAGTTCGTGGTTCTCCTCCGCAACCCGTCGCCATCGATCGCCCTCGAGGTCGCCGAGCGGATCCGGCTGGCGATCGCCGGGCTCGACCTCCGCGCGCTGGGTCCGAGCTCGGTCGGCGCCTCGATCGGCGTCGCGGTCCAGGTCGACGTCGATCAGCCCATCGCGGACATCCTGGCCGACGCGGACCGGGCCCTCTATCGGGCCAAGCGCGCCGGCCGCGACCGGGTCGTCGTCGCCTGATCCACCGACGAACCTGATTCAGCTGCGGGTGCCCGGGCCGCCGGCAGCGCATCGCGAGCCGGTTGCGTCGGGTACCCTGCGCCGGTGACGTCCCGCGCCGGTCCGGCCATGCCGCTCCGCCTGCTCGTGGCGCTCTTCGTGGTGACCCTCGGCCTGCGCCCTCAGCTCGTTGGCCTGGGCCCGTTGCTGCCCCGGATCCAGGATGACCTGGCCGCATCCCATGCGGTCGTCGGGCTGTTGACGACGATCCCGGTCCTGTGCATGGGCCTCTTCGCCCCGCTCGGTCCGTTCATTGCCGTCCGGTTCGGTCCGCGCCGGGCGCTGGCCGCGTGTGTCGCCGGCACCATCCTGTTCGGCCTGCTCCGCGCCGCCGTTCCGGGCCTGCCGGCGGTGATCGCCATGACCGTCGGCCTGGGTCTGGGGATGGGCACGGCCGGTGCCCTGATGTCGATCGTGGTCAAGGAGCGGGCGCCGGCCCGGCCGGCTCTGGCAACCGGTGCCTACGCGGCCGGGCTCGTCGCCGGTTCGCTGGTCTCGGCCGCGGTCGCGGTCCCGCTGGCCGACGCGCTCGGTGGTTGGCGCGCGGCCACGGCGGCCTTCGCGGTCGGCTCGCTCGTCTCGTTCGTCGGTTGGCTCACGCTGCTGCCGCCCGATCGCAGGGTCCAGCGCGCCGATCGGGCGCGGGCGCCGCGGCTGCCCTGGCGGAGCGGTCTGGCCTGGGGCCTGGTGATCGTGTTCGGCCTGCAGTCGCTGCTCTACTACGCGACGGTCTCGTGGCTCCCCGACGTCTACGTGGAACGGGGTTGGAACGAGACGGCCGCGGGATCGCTGGTGGCCCTGGTCAATCTCGTCGGCCTGGTGGTGGGCTTTGCGGTGCCCTTCGTCGCCGACCGCGTCGGGTCGCGCCGCAGCCAGATGTCGACGGCGGCCGGCGCGGCGGTCCTCGGCTTCGTCGGGGTGAGCGTCGCACCCGACGCCGCCTGGCTGTGGGCCGTCTTCCTCGGGTTCGGCATGGGCGCGATCTTCCCGCTGTGCCTGGTCCTCCCGGTGGACGTCGCCGACGGCCCGGCCCAGGTGGGCGCGATCGCCGCCCTGATGCTCCTGGGCGGCTACCTCATCTCGGGCGTCGGCCCGTTCCTGCTGGGGCTGGTGCGCGACGCGACGGGTGACTTCTCGGCCAGCATCTGGCTGCTGGTCGGGCTCGGGATCGTGCTGGTCAGCGCCTGTCTGACGCTGGACCCTGGCCGGCTGCGGCGGGGGATCCGGTCCGGCTGGCCGGTCGAGACCACGCCCGGATCGGGTTGACCGGACCGCCGCCCGATACCATCGCCGAGTGGCACCCGACGACGACACTCCGACGCTGACCAACGGCGACCTGGCGAGGATCTTCCACGACATCGGCGACATGCTCGAGGTCAAGGGCGAGCTCGTGTTCAAGACCGTGGCCTACCACCGCGCCGCTGACGCCATCGCGCACAGCCCGATCGATCTGGTTCCGGCCTACCGGGCGGGGCGGGCCCCCAAGGTCGCCGGCGTGGGTCAGGCGATCAGCGACAAGATCGCCGAGCTGGCGAGGACCGGAAGGCTGGCCTTCTACGACCGGCTCGTCGCCGAGGTCCCGCCCAGCCTGGTCGAGCTGCTGCGCGTCCCCGGGGTCGGGCCGCGGACGGTCAAGATCCTTCACGATGAGCTCGGGATCGATAGCCTCGAGGACCTCCGCCAGGCCGCCGAGAGCGGCTCGCTGCGCACGGTCAAGGGCCTGTCCGAGAAGA
Source organism: Chloroflexota bacterium (assembly GCA_034666965.1). Taxonomy (GTDB): domain Bacteria; phylum Chloroflexota; class Limnocylindria; order Limnocylindrales; family CSP1-4; genus Chersky-267. The sequence continues at coordinate 43,410 of JAXDKT010000122.1, forward strand.
CCGAGCAGTCGGTCCTGGAGGGCATCGCCGCACTCGGTGCCCGTGAGACCCGAATGCTGCTGGGCACGGCCGAGGAGCTGATCGAGACACTCACGGGCGAGCTGCGCGGCACACCCGGCCTGATCTCGATCGAGCCGGCCGGCTCATTCCGCCGCCGGCGGGAGACGATCGGCGACCTGGACCTGCTCGCCGAGACGACCGAACCGGTCGCGTTGGTCGATCGCTTCACCGGGCTGGCCTCGGTCGATCGGGTGCTCGTGTCCGGCCCGCACAAGGCCAGCGTCCGCCTGCTCCGCGGTCCACAGGTGGACCTGATGATCATGCCGCCCGAGACGGCCGGCACCTATCTCATCCACTTCACCGGCTCCAAGGAGCACAACGTCCGCCTTCGGGGCCTGGCCCGGGACCGGGGCTGGAGCCTGTCGGAGAAGGGCTTCCTGCGGATCGGCCCGGACGGCGAGCCGTTGACCGGGGACGCGGCCGAGCTGCGCACGTTCCCCACCGAGGCTGAGGCGTACCGGTTCCTCGACCTCGATTTCATCGAGCCGGAGTTGCGCGAGGACCGCGGCGAGATCCAGGCGGCCGCGGCGGGGACGCTGCCCGAGCTCATCCGCCTGAGCGACCTCCGCGGCGACCTCCACTCGCACTCGGACTGGTCGGACGGAGTCCACTCGATCGAGCGGATGGCGGAGGCCGCGCGCGCTCGCGGGCATGCCTACCAGGTCCTGACCGACCACAGCCAGTCCCTCGCCATCGCCCGGGGTCTGGCCCGGGACCGGGTCGAGCAGCAGCGCGGGATCATCGCCGAGCTCAACGCCCGCTATGCCCAGGAGGAAGCCGAAGGCCGAGCGCCCGCGGCGACGCCACGCGAGGGCTTTCGGCTGCTCCACGGTTGCGAGCTGGAGATCCGATCCGACGGCCGGCTCGACTACGACGACGAGCTGCTCGCCCGGTTCGACTTCGTGGTCGCCTCGCTCCACGTGGGCCGGCGCCAGCCACGCGCCCAGCTGACGGCCCGGGTCCTGACCGCGATCCGCAGCCCGCACGTGGACCTCATCGCCCATCCGGCGGGTCGGATGATCCAGAGCCGCGACGACCTGGACCTGGATTGGGAGGCCGTCTACGCCGAGGCGGCCCGGACCGGCACCGTCCTCGAGATGAACGGCTCCGATCATCGCCTCGACCTGTCCGACGTTCGGGCCCATCGAGCGCTGGCCGTGGGTTGTCTGCTGGCGCTCGATTCCGACGCCCATCGGACCGAGGAATTCCACAACCTCGACTGGGCGGTCTCGCAGGCACGCCGCGCCTGGGTCACGCCCAGGGACGTCCTGAACACCCGGTCGCGGGCGGACCTGCTGGGCTGGGTCGCCGCCAAGACCGACCGCCTCGCGAGCGGATAGCGGCGGTCACAGTCGCCGGGCGGCGGCCTCGAGCGCCCGGTCCGACCACCAGGCCAGGTCGTCGATGGCGCCCTGGCCGGTCGGCAGGCCGAGTCCGGCCTCCGCGTCGAGCCCCTTGCGCCAGCCGCGCAGGAGCAGCCCGACCAGGATGGCCAGGTCCACCTGGGCGGTCCAGTCGCCCAGACCGGCGTCGAGGGTGGCGACGCCACCGTGCTCGCCGGCGATGGACTCGGCCACGTCCCGGTAGCGCTCGAGAACGGCCTCGGGTGCCTCCGGCAGCAGCGCGACGTTGGAGACCAGCAACCAGCCCAGCTCGACGGCGACGGGCGCCAGGGTCGCCATCTGCCAGTCGATGAACGCGATGCCGTCGACCAGAGAGGCCACGTTCGACAGCTTGAGGTCCCCGTGGAGCATCGTCGACGGCAAGCGGCTCAGCGCGGCGACGAGCGGGGTCGGGTCGCTGGCCAGGGCGGTCACGAGACGCCGGGTCGCGGCTGGGGCCAGGCGGTCGAAGGCGTCCCAGCCGGCCAGGAAGCGCTCCCCGGCCGGATTGCCCTCCGCCCGATAGCGCTCGGCGGCCGGTCGAGCGAGCAGACCGAGCCGCTCCAGGAGTGGGCACCAGGGCACGCTCCCCGCGGCCGGAACGCCTCGCCCGATGAGGTGGAGCCGGGCCGTGGCTGTCAGCACGCTCGTCAGCAGCGATGGGGGAATGCCCTGGCTGTCGCCGGGGCGCTCCCAGGCGATCAGCTCCCTTGACAGGTCGGGCATCAGGATCGCGGCGCCGTCGCCATCGGCGGCCGCGCCGACGTACGGGCTGGCCATCCGGACCCAGGTGCTGTCGGGACCGATCGAGGCGAGCGCGCTCGCAAACCAGGCTTCGCGAAGGTCGTCGTCGCGGGTGGCTCGCACGATCCAGTCGAGGCTCGACGAGGTTCGCTTGAGGACGAAGCGCCGATCGCCGCGATCGATCAGGCTCAGCCTGGAGCCGGACCAGCCATCGTGCGCGAAGGCCTCCTCGGGCAGGCCGTCGAGATCGCTCAGCGCGAGCAGGTCGGCGATCTGCCAGCGCGTCCACGGTCGGCGCGGGTCGACCCGTATCGGAAGGCTCACGGTCCGGGCGGGTCGACCGGTTCCTCGTCCAGGTAGACCACGTGCGAATCGGGGCAGTTGCGGCTCAGGGCGACGATCAGGGGGCGATCCCCGTCCGCGTTCTCCTCGACATGGATCTCGCCCGCCGGGATGAACACGAAGTCCCCGGCCTCGGCCTCCATCGCCTGTTCCAGGCCGGTCGGGCCCCAGGTATAGCGGGCGCGCCCTTCGAGGACGTAGATCGATGTCTCGCACGGGCCATGGTGGTGGATCCGCGTCCTGGCTCCGGGCGCCGTGGTCACGATCGAGGAATACAGTCCCGTCGAGCCGGTCGTCCGTGCCGAGACGGCGATCGAGCGCTCCATGTCAGCGTGCTGACCGGCGGAGGTGAGTCGCTGGGCGGGGGTGACGCGGACGGCCATCGGTGCTCCTGTACAGGCCGCGATGATACGGGGCCATCGGCGAGGGCTACCCTGCGAACATGTCCGGTCTCGCCACCGACCGTCCCCGGTTCCGGCTCTTCGACGGGCCGTCGCCGCTGGCCCCATTGACGCGCCTCTCGGCCGAGCTTGGCGGACGAGCCGAGATCTGGATCAAGCGCGAGGACCTGCTGCCGCTGGCGTTCGGCGGGAACAAGCTGCGCAACCTCGAGTTCCTGGTCGGGGCGGCCCTGGCCGAGGGCGCCGACAGCCTGGTCACGTTCGGACGGCGGTGGTCCAACCACTGCCGGCTGACGGCAGCCGCCGGGGCGGTCGCCGGTCTGGACGTCCATCTCGTCCTGTCCGGCCCGCCGACCGATCCGCCCAATCCGGGGGCCCGGCTCGACGCGCTCCTGGGCGCGACCGTTCACCAGGCCACCAGCGGGGCCCGAGCCGAGCGCGACGACCTCGTCGAGCGGGTCGTCCGCGACCTCCAGTCCGCGGGTCGGCGGCCGTACCTCATCCCGGTCGGTGGCGGCGGGTCGACGGGTGCGGCCGGCCAGGTCCTGGCCGCCGGCGAGCTGCTCGCCCAGGCGGCGGCGGCCGGCATCGCCATCGACCAGATCGTCCTGCCCAGCGCAACCGGCGTCACCCAGGCCGGCTTGCTTGCCGGGCTGCGTGCTGGTGGCTCGCTTGCAACCGTCGTCGGCGTCGCCGTCGCGCACCCGCCGGACGAGCTCGGGCCGACCATCGCCCACCTCCTCGCCGAGCTGGTCGAGCTGTCCGGCGTCCTCGTCGCCGCCGCACAGATCGAGCTCGACGGCGCCGAGCTCGGTTCGGGCTATGGCCGACCCACGAGCGCGGCCGATGAGGCGACGCGGCTGCTGGCCCGGACCGAAGGCATCCTGGTCGATCCGATCTACACCGCCAAGGCGCTGGCCGGCCTGGTCCGCCGGGTTCGCGAAGGCCGGGCGGATGGCCAGCGGATCGTGTTCTGGCACGCCGGTGGGCTGCCCGGCTTGTTCGAGCCACCCGACGACCCGCCGCCGGGCTGAGGTCGTCGCGTACCATCGGCGCCGATGGACCACCGACGCGCCCACCGGCGCGAGCTCGTCATCCTGGCAATTGCCGTGGTCGGTTTGTCGCGCCTGCTCGACGGTCCGCTGGTCTGGCTGACGGTCTTGCTCGTGGCGGCAGCCGTGGCGGTCGGTGCCGCGGCGTTCATCGCCGAGGGTCGCGCGCTGGACGCGCCGATCGAGGGTGTCATCCTGCCCGCCCTCGCCGCGGCGGCGTCGCTGGGGGCCATCCGGGTCGTCCCGCTCGGGATCCTGCTCGTGCCCGCCCTGGCGGCCGCCTGGGTCCTGGTCGACCGCACCCTGGCCTTCGAGGGGCGGATGGCCGGGCGTGACGCCGAAGCGAGTCCGGATGACCGGACGACGGCCCTCGGCTACAGCATCGTCATCGCGTTCCTGGCCTTTGTCGGGATTGCCACGTTCATCCAGGGCGGACTGGTCGAGCCTGCGCCCGGGCCGGGCGCCCCAGGCCCGACCCCACTGGACGAGCAGGCGCTGCTGCTGCTGGCCCTGGCCGACGCGCTGGTCGCCGGCCTGCTCGGCTTCCGAGTGTCGGTCCTCCGCGAACGATCGCTGCGCGACGCGCTGTGGTCGGCGGCCACGTATGCGGCGGTCGTGGCCATCGCGGCGGCCGCGGTCCGCGCCGTCGCGCTGCCGCGGCTGCTCGCACCGGCGTTGCTGGCCCTGGTCTTCTTCGTCTGGGATGGCGTGCACGGTGCCCCACCGACGCAGCGTCGCGACCCCCGCTGGATCTGGCAGATCGGCCTTCTGGTCGTCCTCGGCGGCGCGGTGATCGTCTGGAACCTGGCGCTCCGGAGCTGACCCTCGATTCGGGCATGGCGCGACCTCGTCGCGTTGACGGAACGGGCCGTTGATGCTACAAACCATTGCCCCCGAGGTGGCGCCGCGCCCTCGCGTTCGGCCGTCGCCGCCACCTTCCGGCACCGAGCGCGCCCCGTCAGCGGCGCCGTGAAAGGACGAACCCGCCCGTGACCTTCCAGCAGGATGTCGACAACCAGGCGCCGACCGCCGCCAGCTCGGTCCGCCTCAAGCGTGGACTGGTCGACCAGGCGATCGCCCACGCATCCGCCGCCGAGTGGGCGGAAGCCGCCGAGACGAACCGCAAGATCCTCGAGATGGGACCCGACGCCGAGGCCGAGAACCGCCTGGCCAAGGCGCACTGGGAGCTCGGCGAGCTGGCCAACGCCCGCGAGCACTATCAGACCGCGCTGGCCCTCGACCCGACCAACCGCATCGCCGAGCGCAACATCGACCGGCTGCGAGTGCTGCTCGTCGATGCCGGCGAGAAGACCGTCAAGGCCCAGGACGGGAGCAAGGCTCCGGTCTCGATCTTCGTCGAGGAAACCGGCAAGACCGGTTTCGCGTTCCTGACCGATCTGCCCGACCCGCGCAAGCTGGCCCAGGTCAATCCGGGCGACGCCGTGGAGCTGACTCCCGAAGGCAACCGGCTGATCGCCACCAGCAACGGGATGCGCATCGGTGTCGTGGAGCCGCGCGTCGCCGCCCGCCTGCTCAAGCTCATGGCCGACGGCAACAAGTACCTGGCCGGGGTGACCTCGCTCGGAGACAAGGACGTCCGGATCATCATCCGCGAGGTCTACCAGGATCCCCGCAACTACGGCAAGGTGAGCTTCCCGACCGCCGCCAAGTCGACCGACCTGCGGCCGTACACGAAGGGCACGCTCGTCCGCGAGGAGATGGACCTCGAGGAGGATCTCGAGGATGACGACGAGGACGAGGAGATCGAGGATCTCGATCGAGTCCTGCCCGCCGACGTCACCACCGACGAGGCCTTCGTCGAGGAGCCCGACGAGCTCGACGAGGCATAGTCCCAGGTCCGCCGTGGCGGACCGCGACTAGGTCATCCTGCGGACTCTCACGCCGCCGCGGCCTGCCCGATCGACGCAGCCAGGCCGCGGACCTCGTCCGCGCCTGATTCGAGCACCCGCGCCGCGCTGCCGTCCCGCGCCGCGCTGCCGTCCCGCGCCGCGAACGGCTGGTCGAGAGCCGCTTCGGATCGGGCGAAGACGAGGCTCTCGAGGCGGCCATAGGACGTCCCGATGAGCCGGACCAGGCGTTCGACCTCGTTCGCTGAGCGGCCGGTCATCGCCAGCGTCTTGTCGACCTGGATGGTGTGCTCGCGGATGTGCGAGCCGAGGCGGCCCATGCGGAAGCGGAGGTCGACGGGGACGCCGGACCAGCGGGCCGGAATGCCCAGGTCGTCCTCGGTCAGCCCTCCGAAGCGGCCGGCGGCAATATCGAGCAGGTCGTCGAAGCGGGCGAGGATCTCGCCCGGGTGGCCGAGCGCCTCCTGGTCCTCGTCGGGATCGGGCGGCATGCGAGCGTCCCCGGCCTGCGCCGGCAGTGGGCCCGGGGCATGGCCACGGGCGAGCCACCAGGCGTTGAACCAGCCGTACCCGCGCTGCGAGCCGACGATGTGGCCGAGCGTCTGGCGGACGGTCCACTCCCCGCCGCCGGGATCGGCGTCGAGGTCGTGCGTCCGGAGCGGGGCGATCGCCGCCCGCAGCTCCCAGCGCGCCGCCATGGCCGAGGCCAGGATCGGGACCGCCGGCCCGACGTCCGCGCCGTCGCCCGTCGTGGCCCGGCCCCGGACGATGGCCGCGGCCGCCTCCTCGAGTCGCTCGTGGATCCGGTAGAAGCCATAACGGACATCGGTGTTCTCGACGAAGCCGGTTCGCCACTCCCAGGCCGCCTCGAGGCGGCTGTCGGGGATCGTCAGCAGGTCCGTGATGGCCGACAGGGTGGCCTGGCGGATCGCCACGATCGGGGCGGCGACCGGGAGGGTCGGTCCTCGGGTCAGCTCGATCAGCGGGTCGTCCATGGCTGCCCAAGGCTAGCGGTCCGGTGCCCGCTCCGCCAGGCGCCCGCGCCACCTCGCCCATGAGCTGGCCCGACCCCGGCGCAGCGCCGCCCGGGACCGGCCGGTCACTCGCCGGAACCGCCCGTCTGTGGCAGGATGCGGCGCATGGCGGGCCGCGACCTTCCGATCCGGAGCGAGCCGGGGTTCTCGCTCCCTGCCTTCGGCCGCCTCGCGCCCCCGCCCCCGCCCGAGCTCGTGGCGGCACGGATCGAGGCGCACTCGAGCCTGGGTGATGTCGTCGTCGATCTCCATGGCCGGGGGGGCTGGATCGCCCGGGCCGCCGTCGATCGCCAGCGCAAGGCGGCCTCCCTCGAGACCAGCCCGCTGACCAGGCTGCTGGCCGAGGTCGTCCTGCGACCGCCCGACGTGCGTCATCTCGATGCCGCGTTCCAGGCCATCGCGGCCGCCCCGCGCGAGCAATCCGCGCTCAAGGTCTGGCTCGGCGAGAAGTACGCCAGCCGGTGCGCGACCTGTGGCCGGAGCGTCGTCCTCGACGAGATCGTCTGGGAGACGGTGACCGACGAGGGTCCGCGCCCCGTCCACAAGCATTACCGCTGCACGGTCTGTCGCGACCAGGTCGGCGGCGCCGACCAGCGTCACGGTGCCATCGACGAGGCCGACCTGGCCCGGATCGCCGCGACCGACCCGCGCGGACCGGCCTGGCGGGTGATCCGCGACCGGTTTCCCACGGTCGACGGCAATGACACCCTGGTCGAGAGCCTGCTCGACCTGCATTCGCCGCGCCAACTCCTCGGTCTCCAGGCGATCCTCGAGCGGATCGAGGGCGACCTGCGCTCGGCGCCGGTCGAGGCGGCGATGCGTCTGGCCCTCCTCCATGCGCTCCTTCCGGCGTCACGCCTCAACGGCTACCCCGGACGGATCGCCAATCTCCGGATCAGTGGCGGCCGGATCCGCCTCCCGGCCGGTGGCCAGTGGCGCGAGCGCAACCCGTGGCTCGCCTTCGAGGACGGCTTCCGGCTGGTGCGCGGCTTCGTCCAGCGCCTCGAGGGCGCGCCCCTGGGCCTGATGACCGCCCGGTTCGGCGAAGATCTCCAGAGCCTGAGCGAAGGAATGGCCAACGTCGTGGCCCGGCTCGGGACACCATCCTCGTTCCGCTCGCTCGGGGCCGAGGCGGACGCCCTCGCCCGCCTGCCCGACAGGCCGCGGGTACGCCTGATCCTGGGCCAGCCACCCCAGCGTCCCAACGTCGAGCGGCTGTCGTACGCCTACTTCGCGACCGGCTGGGTGCTGGGTCGCGAGGCGGCGTCGCTGCTCCCGCTCGAGGCCGTCTTCGGCGGCTCCGGCCGCGCGCCGTGGGGCTGGCAGTCGGCGGCCATCCGGCGTGCCTTCGAGGCTGCCGCGCCGCTGCTCAGCCGCGACGGCCGGGCCGCCCTGATCCTCGAGCCGGGCGGTCCCGAGGGCCTGGTCGCGGCCGCCCTCGGTGGTGTCGCCGCAGGCTACCGGCTGGTCGGCGCCCGCCTGGCCGAGCCGGGCGAGGAGATCGGCGGCACGGTCGATTTCGTGCCACCCGGGGCCACGGTGCCGATCGGCCCGCGGACTCGGGCAAATGCGAGCCTGCCCCACGTTGCCGGCGGTGCCGGCGACCCCGAGACCGTGCCCGGTCGGGGCCTGTTCGCACCCCCTGAGCGGTTCGACCGAGTGCGCTCGTCCGAGGCGGACGTGGCCCGGACGGTGACGGACACCACGGTCGAGATCCTGCAAGCGCGCGGCGAGCCCGCCCGTTACGAGCGACTCCTGGGCGAGATTCTGGTGGGGCTCGATCGAGCCGGTCAGCTTCGCCGCCTGGTCAGCCGGCCCGGTGGTCCCGATGACGGGGCCGAGCTCGAGCGGACGACCGAGGGTGTCGAGGCGTGGCCCGGCGCCGAGCGCCGGTCTGACCCGGGCGGCGGCTCGGGCCCCGTGCCCGTCGACGGCGGTCCCGAGGCTGCCCCGTTGGGCGATCGCGAGGCGCCGGCCAACGACGGGTCGGCGGCCGATCGCGGTCGGTCGTCGGGATCTCGAGTGGAACCCGCCCAGCGCGCCGGAGGCGAGCTCGGCGTGGCGGCCGTGGCCGACCAGGTCGATCGACTCCTGGCGATCATTCGCGACGAGCTCGCTCGGCCAAGCCACCGCCGGCTCCAGGAGATCGAGCCCGGCCGCTGGTGGCTATCCGATCCGGCCGACATCGCGGCCGCCGCGCTGCCCCTCGCGGACCGGGTCGAGTGGTCCGTCTACAGCCTCCTGTCGACCGCGGGCCGGTTGTCCGAGACCGCCTTCAACGAGCGCATCGCGGCGCTGTTCACCGGCCACGATCTGCCCGACGAGGCGCTGGTCGCGGCCTGTCTCGACAGCTATCGGAGCATGGCCAGCACGCCCGACCGGATCGTGACCTCGGACGACCTCCTGCGCCGCTCGCACGAGCACAGCGAGATCGTGGCCGACCTGGTCGACATTGGGCACCGCCTGGGCATGCGCGCCTGGATCGCCACCCGCGAGCAGGTTCGTCGGGTCCGGGGGCGTTACCTGGCCGACTGGCTGGACGACAGCGAGCGGCGCCAGGGTCCGCCGCGGGTCGGTCGCGCGCGTCCGGAGAATGTCGACGAGATCGACGCCGTCTGGCAGGTCCGCGGTCGAGCCAGCTTTCTGTTCGAGGTCGAATGGACGGCCATGCTCGGTGAGCCGCTCCTGCGCCGGGGCGCGTTGATCCCGTCGGCCGAGGACATCGTCCGGTTCCTGGTCGTGGTCCCCGAGCGGACCGAGCTCCTGCGCTACAAGCTCGACCGCTCGCCACTCCTGCGCACGGCGATGGAAGACGGCAACTGGCACATCCTCAAGTCGAACCACCTGCGGACCTTTGCGGCGCGCGACCCGCTGATCCTGGCCGACCTCGAGGCATACGTTGGCCTGGACCCGGCCGTCGAGCACCGCGGCAGCGAGCAGATGCCCCTGTTCGGCGGCTAAACGCCGCCCGTGTACGCTGTTCGCAGTAGCCCAGCCAACCGATCTCGGGCCAGCGCGCCCGTCGCTCAGGAGGCTCACCGTTGACCCAGCTCGATCCCGGCTCACCCGTAAATGTGCTCGCCGACACGTTCTGGGAGGCGATCCTGGCCGAGGAGCCCACGACGGCCACGCTGTACGGCGACGACCGCTACGACGACCGCCTCGAGGATCCCGGTCCCGAGGGGCGAGCCCGTCGACGCCGGTTGATGGAGACCACCCTGGTCGAGGCCTCGGCGATCGATCCTGAGGCCCAGTCGCTCGAGGATCGGATCACCCTGGACATGATCCGGGTGGTGTGCGAGCTCGGCATCGTCCAGGACGACCAGCGCACCGATCTCCTCCGGGTCGTCGACCAGATGGCGGGGCCGCAGACCCTTCTGCCCCAGGTGGTCCTGCTCCAGGCCGCCGACACGCCGGAGCGGCTCGAGCGTCTCGAGGCCCGCCTGCGTGCCTACGAAGGCTACATGGCGGCCAATCGCGAGCTGCTCCTCGACGGTCTCGCCACCGGCCTGACGGCCCCCCGGATCGTCGCCGAGCGGACCGTCGCCCAGCTCGAGCGGCTGCTCGAGATCCCGGCCGACGAATCGATCGTCACGACCGCGGCCCGGGTCGCCTCGGAGGCCGATCGGGCCCGGATCGAGCGGCTCGTGCGCGAGGTCGTCATGCCCGCGGACCGGGGCTTCCTCGAGGCCATCCAGGACCGCTACCTGGCCGCCAGCCGGGAGGAGCCCGGTCTGTGGTCGGCGCCCAACGGCGAGGCCCTGTACCGGACCCAGATCCTGGCCTGGACGACGCTCGACATCGACCCCGAGGAGGTCCACCGGATCGGGCTCGAGGAACTCGATTCGATCGATGTGGAACGCCGCGCGATCGCCCGGGCGGAGGGCTTTGGTGACGACACGGTGGCCTATCGGGCGGCGATCACCGCCGATCCGGCCAACGTCCCGGCTTCGCCGGACGTGCTCATCGCTCGTGCCGCCGAGGACATCGACCGGGCGATGGCCATCGCGCCACGGTACTTCGGCCGATTGCCGCGGGCCGGGATCGAAGTCCGGGCCGTCGAGGCGTTCAAGGAGCGCGACAGCCCGTTCGCCTATTACATTCCGCCCACCACCGATGCCTCGCGATCCGGCATGTACTACGCCAACACCTACGACCTGCCGTCGCGGGTCTACAGCAAGCTCGCGTCGACGACGTACCACGAGGCGGTCCCCGGCCACCATTTCCAGATCGCCCTGGAGATGGAGAACGACCGGTTGACCACGTTCCGCCGCCTCGGGTCGCGGATGGTCGGCGCGGCCTACGTCGAGGGCTGGGGCCTGTACGCAGAGCGGTTGGCCGACGAGATGGGTCTGTACCGCAGCCAGGCCGAGCGCTTCGGGATGCTCGACGGGCAGGCCTGGCGCGCCGCCAGGCTCGTGGTCGACAGCGGCCTCCACGGGCTGCGCTGGCCGCGCCAGCGCTCGATCGACACGCTCCTCGCCGCGGGCCTGTCGGAGACGGATGCCGTCATCGAGACCGATCGCTACATCGCCTGGCCGGGTCAGGCCCTGACCTACAAGCTCGGTCAGCGCCAGATCGAACGGCTTCGGGCGCAGATCGCGACCCGCGACGGCCGGGACTTCGACCTGCGTGCCTTCCACGACGCGGTCCTGGGGCATGGCTCCCTGCCGCTGGCGACGCTCGCCCGCGAGCTGCCCAACTGGGTGGCCACACCGGCCTGACCCGCCGACCCGGGCAGCAGGCTCCTCAGCCGCCAGCCGCGCGGATCGTCGCGGCGACCTCGGCGTGGCCGGCCCGGTCGGCCAGCTCAGCCGCGGTCAGGACATCTTCGTTGCGGGCCCTGGGGTCTGCCCCGCGCGCCAGCAGCAGCTGGACCGTGGCGGCCATCCCGTTCTGCGCCGCGCCCATCAGCGGCGTGTAGCCCTGGCGCTGCGGGGCGTTGACCTCGGCGCCAGCGTGGATCAGCAGCTCGGCGACGTCGGCGTGACCCCCGGCGACCGCGCTGTGGAGGGGCTGGACGTAGAGCTCGCCGGTGGCCCACGGGTTGGGGTCGGCGCCCCGCTCGAGCAACGACCGGACAGCCTCAGCCCGGCCGAAGAACGCGGCCAGGTGGAGGGCCGTGAACCCATCGGCTGAGCGTTGCTCGATCGGCGGCGTTGCAGCTTCGTCGGGTGATGCGCTCAGGCCCCCTGACCCGTTCGAGCCTGCGATCGCATTCGGCTCGTAGCCCGCCCGGCCGGCGGTCTCGCCCTTCATCTCGCGCTCCCGGTCGGCCTCGTCGAGGAGGGTCGTGAGTCGGCCGACGTCACCGACGATGGCGGCCTCGAACGGGTCGAGGGCGGGATCGGCCGCGAGGATCCGCTCGACGATCGCCGGTTGGCCGTGATACGCGGCGACGGTGAGAGCCGACAAGCCGGCCGCGTCGCTGGCGGAGGCGGCGGCCGGCCGATCGGTCAGGATCCGGTCGACGCTCGCCAGGTCGCCGGCCCGAATGGCCGTGAACAGTGTCTGAGTCTCCATCCGTCCCTCCCGACTCGTGACTCGACGATAGCGCGTCTTCGGCGCAGGATGCGCCCCGGTGGGCCGATCCGCGACGAACTCGCCGGGGGTGTTCACGTAGCACGCGGCTGGGCTCGGATCCCAAGCGCTACGGCGGCTCCTTCTGCGGATATCGCAGCCGTCGTCCCGGGTGAGCGCGGATATCGAATTGACGAGCGCTGAAGCCCTATGCCAAGATTGGGCCCAGCGCGTCCCGTATCGCGCAACCGTCCCGCCTGGCGTCCCATCGAACGGACGACCGTCCCACCTATCCGCACCGGGCTGCCAGGCAGCCGGCCCGGTCGCCCAGCCGGAGTGATCATGACCACCGAACCCGCCGCCGGCCCCGTCCCCGCCCTGAACCGTGAGCGCCAGCTGGAGATGTACCGGCGGGCGCTGAAGGTCATGCCGGGCGGTACCGACTCGAACTTCCGGGCGTGGGGCGAGAGCACGATCTACGTCGATCGGGGCAAGGGTGGCACGGTCTGGGATATCGACGGCAACGAGTTCATCGACCTGCGCATGGGCTACGGGCCGGTGATCCTGGGTCACGGCGACGAACGGGTCGACGACTACGTCAACGAGCGAATGCGCCGGGGTGTCAGCTTCTCGCTGACCAGCGAGGACGAGGTCCAGGCGATGGAGCTCGTGTGCGAGTTGACCGGCTGGGTCCAGCAGGCCCGGATGACCGTCTCGGGCACCGAGGCGACCATGCACGCGATGCGCGTCGCCCGGGCGTACACCGGTCGCGAGAAGATCGTCAAGTTCGAGGGCCAGTACCACGGCGTCCACGACTACGCCCTGATCAGCGTCGGTCCGGACGACATGTCCGAGCTCGGCGATGCCGACGCCCCCGTGGCGCTGGCCTGGGGCCGGGGCATCCCGAGCGCCGTCGCGGACACGATCATCCCGGCCCGCTACAACAACATCGACTTTCTGCGCCGGCTGTTCGAGCGCCAGGGCAACGAGATCGCCGCGATCATCGTTGAGCCGGTCCTGGGCAACGCCCAGGGGATCATGCCCCGACCGGGGTTCCACCAGGCCATGCGGGCGCTGACCGAGGAGTTCGGGATCCTGCTCATCTTCGATGAGGTCAAGACCGGCTTCCGATTCGCCCGCGGCGGGGCGGCCGAGTTCTTCGGGGTCACCCCCGACCTGGCGACCTTCGCCAAGGCGATGGGCAACGGCTATCCGGCCGCGGCGTTCGGTGGCCGAGCCGAGGTGATGAGCGTCCTGCCCGACAAGGTCAGCCACGGCGGCACGTATGCCGGCAACCGGGTCGCGGCCGCGGCGGCGGTCAAGACGCTGTCGATCATCAAGGAGACGGACGCCCTCGAGACCATCCACGCGACCGGTCGTCGGGTCCAGGCGGGGTTGCGCCAGGTCCTCGAGCCCACAGGCCTGCCCTTCCACTTCACCGGGCATCCGGCGATGTGCGGGATCATGTTCCGGGACGAAGAGGCGACCGAGTACCGGGACTGGGCGACGACCGATCACGAGCTGTACGACGCGATCGCGGTGGCGATGCAGGCACGGGGCGCGATGCCCGAGCCGGACTCGCGCGAGCCGTGGTTCCTGTGCGAAGCCCACGCCCAGGGCGATTACGTGGACCGCATCGTCACGATCTTTGCCGACTCACTCGATTCCGCCCTGGAGGACCGGGCGCACGGCATCGCTCCCCAACATGTCGATGGGGCGATGGCCCACCCCGCAGCTGGCTGAGAGGACGTAGGAATGGCGATGGCTCTCGACGGCAACGCCGTCCGTTCGGTGGACCGGGCGGCGGCCCTGCTGCTCGCCCTCGGAGACAGTCAGGGCGAGGCCGGAGTCACCGAGCTCGCCCGCCGTCTGGGACTCCACAAGTCGACCGCATCGCGGCTGCTGGCCACGCTCCAGCGGCGTGGCCTCGTCGAGCAGGACGACGAGACCGGCAAGTACCGGCTGGGGCTCGTCGTGATCCGTCTGGCGGAGCGAGCCGAGCGGACCCTCGACCTGCGCGGGATCGCCATGCCCGAGCTCGAGCGCCTGGCCCGCCTGACCCGCGAGACAACGGGGTTGGGGGTGCTTGACGGCGAGCAGCTGCTCACCGTGGCTCAGGCCGACGGCCCCAATCTCGTCGCGGTTGGCGACTGGACCGGGCGGAGCGTGCCGCTCCACTGCGTCGCCTCGGGCAAGGTCCTGATGGCCGCACTCGCCGAGCGGGAGGTCCTGCGCATCCTGCGGCGCGGCCTGGTGTCGCACACGGAGCGCACGATCACCGAGCTGGAGCCGCTTCTCGAGGAGCTGTCGCGGATCCGGCGACGCGGCTATGCCACCGCGATCGGCGAGTACGAGGCCGGCCTCAATGCGGTGGCCGCGCCGGTCCACGATGCGCGCGGCGCGGTGATCGCGGCCGTCGACATCTGGGGACCGGCGTTCCGGCTCACGCCCCGGCGGATCCCCGAGCTCGCTGCCCAGGTGCGGGAGGCGGCCGCCGCCATCTCGATCCGTCTGGGGGGCGCGGCCGCCTGAGGGAGGCCGCCGCCTGAGGCCAGGCCGCCGCCTGAGGCCAGGCCGCCGCCTGACACCACTTGCCCAGCCGGGACCGGCTAGGCTTTGATCATGACCGCGATGGACTCGGGCCAGATCGCCGATTGGCTCCAGCGTCACGGGATCCCCACGCTGGTTCTCCTCGTCGTGGCCGTGGTCGTCCTGCGGGCCGCCCGGCCGATGGTCCACCGGGCCCTGCTGGGCGTGCTCGGCCGGCGACGGACCATCTCGGCCGACGCTCAGCCCAGCGCCGACGAGGTCGCCAAGCGGATCGCAACCATCGAGGATCTGGTGGCCAGCGCCCTGCGCTTCGCGGTCATCGTGGCCCTGCTCCTGGTCCTGTTGACCTGGTTCGACCTGCTCCCGGTGGTTGCCGGGTTCGGGGTCATCCTGGCCGCCTTGACCCTGGCCGGTCAGAGCATCGTCCTGGACTACCTGATGGGCGTGTTGATCGTGCTCGAGGGCCCGTACTACAAGGGCGACTGGATCCAGATCGGTGGCGTTGAGGGCGAGGTCGAGGAGATCGGCCTGCGCCGGACCACGCTGCGCGATGCAACCGGCACGGTCCACAGCGTGTCGAACGGGCTGGTCCGGGTGGCGTCCAACCTGACCCGGGTCTACGCCCGGATGCAGGTCGACCTGACCGTCCCGTTCGGGGCCGATCTCGACCTGGCAACGAAGGTGGCCAACGAGGTGGGTCGGGCCATGGCCGAGGATCCCGCCTGGAGCGCCCGGCTGCTCGAGCCACCGACGCTCACCCGGGTACCCGGGTTGAGTGACCAGGGACCGACGATCCGGGTGGCTGGCAAGGTCCGCGCGGCCGACCGCTGGACGGCACCGAGCGAGCTGCGCAAGCGCCTCCTGGCCGCCTTCCAGGCCAACGGCATCGCCCTGCCGATCGGTGGCGGGAGCGCAACCACACCCGAGCCGGGCGGTCCGCCGGTCGACCCGGGCCCGGGATGAGCCAAGCGGTACGTTCGGGCCCCGTCGGCCGCGTAGAATGACCTCCCATCGCCAGCGCGGAGAGGTGAGTCCGTGAGCGACGAGCCGTCGCAGCCCGAGATCGAGAATCTGATGGGCGAGGGGCAGGTCTTCCCCCCGCCGCCCGAATTCGCGGCCCAGGCCAACGCCAAAGCCGAGCTGTACGCCGAGGCGGCGGCGGATCCCGAGGGGTTCTGGGCCAGTCGGGCCCGGGAGCGGATCAGCTGGACCAAGCCATTCGAGCGGACGCTCGAATGGGAGCTCCCATTCGCCAAGTGGTTCGTCGGCGGCGAGCTCAACGTCGCCTACAACTGCCTCGACCGGCACGTCGAGGCCGGTCTTGGCGACAAGGTCGCCTACCACTGGATCGGTGAGCCGGGCGATACCCGGACCCTGACGTACGGGGACCTGCTGGCCGAGGTTTCAAGAGCGGCCAACGCCCTGCGCGAGCTCGGCGTCGAGAAGGGCGATCGGGTCGCGATCTACATGCCCATGATCCCCGAGCTGCCGATCGCGATGCTGGCCTGTGCCCGGCTCGGGGCGGCCCACACCGTCGTCTTCGGTGGCTTCTCGGCCGAAGCGCTCAGCGACCGGATCAACGACGCCCAGGCCAAGGTCCTGATCACCGCCGACGGCGGCTGGCGCCGGGGCAAGCCGGTCGACCTCAAGACCAATGCCGACCTCGCCCTGCAGAGCACGCCCTCGATCACGGCCGCCCTGGTTGTGGGTCGGCTCGGTCACGAGGCGCCGATGATCGCCGGTCGCGACCACTGGTGGGACGAGCTGGTCGCCCGTCAGCCGGAGGACTGTCCGCCGGTTCCGGTCGACTCCGAGCAGTTGCTCTACCTGCTGTACACCTCGGGCACCACGGCCAAGCCCAAGGGCATCGTCCACACCAGCGCCGGCTATCTGCTCCAGACCAGCTACACCCACGAGATCGTGTTCGACGTGAAGGCCGACGACGTCTACTGGTGCGCGGCCGACATCGGCTGGGTCACGGGCCACAGCTACATCGTCTACGGGCCGCTGGCCAACGCCACGACCGGGGTGATGTACGAGGGTGCCCCTGACACGCCCGACTGGGACCGCTGGTGGCAGATCGTCGAGGACTACAAGGTCTCGATCCTGTACTGCGCGCCGACGGCCATCCGCGCCTTCATGAAGCAGGGCGAACGCTATCCCGAGATGCACGACCTCTCGTCGCTGCGGCTGCTCGGCTCGGTTGGCGAGCCGATCAATCCGGAAGCGTGGCTGTGGTATCGCGAGCACATCGGGCGCGGCCATTGCCCGATCGTCGACACCTGGTGGCAGACCGAGACCGGCGCGATCCTGATCAGTCCGTTGCCCGGGGTGACGCCCACCAAGCCCGGCTCGGCGACCTTCCCGCTGCCCGCAATCGAGGCCGACGTCGTCGACGCCAAGGGCGAGAGCGTGCCCCTCGGCGGGGGCGGCTACCTGGTCCTGACCCGACCCTGGCCGGCGATGCTGCGCGGGATCTATGGCGATCCGGAGCGCTACCGCGAAACCTACTGGAGCCGGTTCCCCGGGGTCTACTTTGCCGGCGATGGTGCCAAGCGCGACAAGGACGGCTATTTCTGGCTGCTGGGACGGGTCGACGACGTGATGAACGTGGCCGGCCACCGGATCAGCACGATCGAGGTCGAGTCGGCCCTGGTCGACCATCGCTCCGTCGCCGAAGCCGCCGTGGTCGGCAAGACCGACGAAGTCAGCGGCCAGGCGATCTTCGCGTTCGTCATCCTGCGCTCGGGCAAGGAGCCCTCGGACGAGCTCGGGGTGGAGTTGCGCGAACACGTCGCCAAGGTCATCGGGCCGATCGCACGTCCGAAGCACCTCATGTTCACGCCGGATCTGCCCAAGACCCGCTCGGGCAAGATCATGCGCCGGTTGCTGCGCGACATCGCCGAGGGCCGGACGCTCGGCGACACAACCACTCTGGCCGATGAGGCCGTCGTCGATGCCATCCGGGACAAGTCCGGCTCCGCCGAAGAGGAGTGACGTGCCGTTCGACTTCCTGAAGAAGAACAAGCCTTCCCCGACGGAGGCCGGGCCGATCCCGACCGCGGCGGATGCCGCGGGGGAGACCCAGATCGTCGCCTTCGACGGCTTGACCGAGGAATGGCGGCTGGTCGGGGCAATGCGACTCGACGGCCGTCTCTCGGACATCCTCAATCGGCGCGAGTCGATCCCGATCAGCGACGTCTCGTGGGCGCCGATCGACGGTTCGGAGCCGTTCAGCCCGGCTCCCGGCCTGAAGGCCATCGATCCCTACGATCTCATCGTCGTCCTGGCCGGCGCGACCACCCTGCCCCTGATGAGCGAGGACGAGAAGGCCGCGCACCGGATCCACAAGATCAGCTACGACGTGGCCCTCGAGGTCCCGCCGTTCAAGGTCATTGGCACGGTCTACCTGTTCCCGGGCTCCGAGCCCGAACGTCTCCTGGATCGGGCCACCGAGATGTTCGTCCCGGTTACCGACGCGCTGGCATTCCTGGGCGAGCAGCAGATCGGCGAGACCGAGGTCGACACGTTCCTGGTCAACCGGAGCTACTTGCGTGGGGTCGAGCAGGTCGACCGCCGCGCGCGCCACGGGCAGGCCCGCCCGCCCTCGGGCTAAGCCCGAGCAGCCTCCTTGGCGCGCCCGAAGATGGCCCGCAGGGCCGGTCGTCCGTTGGCCGCGACCGGCTCGGGCGACTCCCTCTCGATCCCGAGAAGCCGATCGGCCAGGACGTCGAAGTCCTCGGTCACCTTCTCACGGGGGAACTGCTCGACCACCGAATGGCCCTCGTTCGCGGCCCGCACGAACAGCAGCCCGCCCGAGCGGATGAGGGCCAATGCCGGCATCCCGACGGTCCGTTCCATGTCCGCCACGGACACGCCGCTGTTGGCCCGGTTGACGACCATCGCCAGCTTGTCGCGAACGCCCAGCTCGGCGGCGACGCCACCGAACTGGACACCGGCCCGCAGGGCGGGGACGTCGGGCGTGATCGGGACCAGGATCCGGTCGGCGCGCTCGAAGACGGCCCGGTTGAGCGGTCCGTATGACGGGTGCATGTCCACGATGACGAAGTCGTAGCCGCGGCGCGAGAATGCCAGGGCGTTGCCGACCTGGTCCGGGTCGAGCTTGTCGCTCTCGAGCGGCTGCGTGGTCAGGACGGCAACCTGGAGACCGTTGGGGTGGTGCGTCGCCAGCTGGGCCAGCGTTCGCGGCTCGACCCCTTCGTGGCGGTCGTCCTCCCACGCATCGTCGACGGTCTTGATCTGGTCGAGCCCGAGCGAGCTGGCGATGTGGCCGGTCACGGTGTCGGCATCGACCAGCAGGACTCTCTGCCCGTGTCGGACCTGGAGCGCCGTCGCGAGGTTCATCGAGATGGTCGTCTTGCCCACGCCACCCTTGGGATTGAAGACGGCCACGATGGTGGCGCGCTTGGCGCCGCCACCGGGCAGGGTCAAGCCCTCGTCGGACTCGATGACCGCACTCGTCCCGTCGTCGACGGTCTGGGACCGGATCAGCATCGCTTCGACCCGCCAGCGAAGCGCATCGGGCGAGTACGGCCGGGTGAAGTACTCATCGCTGTTGCTCGCCCGGTTGCCCGGGCCGGTCAGCTTCTCGAGCGCGCGTGGCGACACGACCATCAGAGCCGGGATGTCCCGGCCCCCTTCGTGCAGCAGCGAGTAGATCTCGATCGACTTGTCGAAGTCGCTCTCACCGTCGAGCACGGCCAGGGCGAACTCGCGCCGGGACTCGAGCAGCGTCGCGAACTCATCGGCGGAGGACACCGGCACGACGTCGTAGCCGGCCAGGGCAAGCTCGTGCTCGACTGGGCGCAACTCCTCGGCGGGCAGCGCCAGGGCAACGGTCAGACGGGCCATTGAGGGTCTGGTTCGATCCGGCCGAACCGGATCAGCCCTCGGACTCGGGGTCCCGCGCGCTGACGTTGACCACGCCGTCGCCGGTGCCCGTCACGCGTGCCTCGAAGCCCGGCAGACTCGGGATGGCATCGGCCAGGACCACGTTGCCGCCATGAGCGACCTTGAACACGAACTCGCCGTCGGGGCCGGACGACACCCCGACCGACTGGACCCCCGTGATCCGCCCGATATGGCGCTTGAAGCTGGCAATGCTGGCGACGCTGACCAGGCCAGTCACGACGACCTGGCTGGTGGCTCCGGCCTTGGCCGCGTCCGCAGGCGCTGTCGGCGCCGCCGAGTCGGGCGTCGAGGACTCGACGGGCGGGACGAGGCCGGCGAGGCGAGCCGCCAGGGCCCCGTCGTCGATCGTCGGGATCTCGTCATCGGAGTTCGCGGCGGCAGATGCCGCGGCCTCCGCTTCGGCCGCGTCCAGATTGGGGCCCAGGCCCAGCGCGGCAAGGCGGGGGTCCGCCGGGTCGGATGCGCCGGCCTCGTCGGCGTCGGGTTCGGTCTCGACCTCGGCGGCGGCGTAGGCGGCCTCGATGGCGGCCATGGCCGCCTCGACCGCGGCTCGATCGTCCTGGACCGCGAAGGGCACCTCCTGGCCCTGGTCGGGCTCGGTCGCCATCTCGGTGGCCGGCTCGGTCACGCGCCTGGCGGCAGTTTGCGGCGCCGGCTCAGTGACCGGCCCGCCGGGCACCGGTGCCTTCGACTCGGGCGCTTCCGGCGCGAGTTCCGGGCTCGCCTCGGCTTCGGAGGCATGGACGCTGGCCGGGGGTACCGCCCCTGGCCAGGGGGCCGACTCCGTCCTGGTGGCGACCCAGGGCTCCCCGTCGGTCGCATCGTCGGAGTCGAACGGCGGGGGCTCGGGCAGGTTCTCGGCCATCGCCGCGAAGCGGGCCAGGTCGTCCTCGTTCAGCAGCCGCTCGAAGAATCGCTCCATCTCCCTCTCGAATGAGGCGACCCGGACCTGAACTCGCTCGATCTTGCGCTCGACCCGAGCGGCGTAATCCTGCAGCTCAGCCTCGAGGTCAGACTTGCGTGTGGCGATCTTGCGGTCGGTCTCCTCGCGAATGCGGGCCAGCTCGGCCTTCGACCGTTCGCGGATGGTGACCAGGTCATTGTCGGCGGCCTTGCGCAGCTCGGCGGCCACATCGGCGGAACCAGCGCGGACGGCATCGATGTGGGTCTTCGCCTCGGTCTGGAACTGCTCCACGGTCGAGGCCCGCGACGAATCGGCGGCGGCCTGCATCGCCCGGGTGATGTCGGTCAGGAACTTGCTGGTCTTCCTTGGCGGCCCATCGTCGGGTCGGCCCGGAAGACCCTGACTGGCGGTCGACTGCACGGACGCTTCCTCGGTGTTGGCTTCACTGGACGGATCCGACGGCGCGGGAGCGAGAGCGGGCTCAGCCACGGACGCGACCTCCGTCGCGTCATCGGCGGCCTCTGCCTCGGGTGGCGTGGCGCTGGTGGCCCCCAACGTGACGGTGGTGGGCTCGGCGGTCGTGGACTCGGAGGTCGTGGGCTCGGCGGCGGTCTTGGGCTCGACGGCGGCCGACGGACGCTCGGCTGTCGTGGACTCGGCGGCTGTCGTGGGCTCGGCGGCGGCCGACGGACGCTCGGCATCGCTGGGCGAGTCCTGCTGCTGGCCAGTCGCCTTGTCGTCCCCGCTCCATGGGAGCCGGAAGCCGGTCCGAGATTCAGTGGACGCCATAACGTCGGTCCCCTCCGGGTTCGTTCCCTGGCCCGATCTCGGGCGTGTTGGCATCGTATGAGCGGGAGGGGGTGCGGTGGACTGCGCTAGTGGTACCAACCCCCCGACCCGGTGGTACCGGCGGACCAGTCGCTCGGGAGCGCCGCAGGCCGTCCGTTGCGTGTCGTCACCGACAGTTCGTTGCGGCCGGTCACCGCGGTCGATCACCGCGTTGGGCTCGCGGGCAAGCTGCGCAGGAACTGCCCTACTGCCGATCCGGACCCGTGGATCCGGACCCCTCGGCGGCTCCTCGGCTGGCGGCTTGGGCGGCCGCCTGTACCATGACCTCATGGCGCCGCCTCAGATCCCGCTCGAGGGTCGGCCCGAACCGGTCCTGGACCGGCTTGGACGGCGCGTTCACGACCTGCGCATCTCGGTCACCGACCGGTGCAACTTCCGGTGCACGTACTGCATGCCCCGCGAGGTGTATGGGCGCGATTTCGCATTCCTGCCGCGCGACCAGGTCCTGACCTTCGAGGAGATCGACCGGCTCGCCCGGGTATTCGTGGCCGAGGGTGTCGAGAAGCTCCGGATCACTGGCGGCGAGCCGCTCGTGCGACGGGATCTGCCCGACCTCATCGCCATGCTGGCCCAGATCCGTCGGCCCGACGGCGGTCCGGTCGACCTGACCATGACGACCAATGGCTCGGCGCTCCGTTCCCTGGCGCCCGCGCTCCGGGCGAGCGGACTCGGCCGGGTCACGGTCAGCCTCGATTCGCTCGACGAACCGACCTTCCGGGCGATGAACGGCGTCGACTACCCCGTCGCGCGGGTCCTGGACGGGATCGCAGCCGCGAATGAGGCCGGCTTCGGCCCGATCAAGATCAACATGGTCGTCCGGCGCGGGATCAACGAGGCCTCGATTGTGCCGATGGCCCGCTGGGCCCGCGCCGAGGGTCACGTGCTGCGCTTCATCGAGTACATGGACGTCGGCCACTCCAATGGTTGGCGCCTCGACGAGGTCGTGCCCGCGGCGGAGATCGTGGCCGCAATCTCGGCCGAGCTGCCACTTCAACCGCTTCCGGCAAACTACCCTGGCGAGGTCGCCGATCGATGGAGCTATGTCGATGGCGACGGCGAGGTCGGCGTGATCGCCTCGGTGACCGCTCCGTTCTGTGGAGCCTGCACCCGGGCCCGGATCTCGGCCGACGGCCAGCTGTACACCTGCCTGTTCGCGGTCAAGGGCACCGACCTGCGCGGCGTGATCCGGGGCGGCGCATCCGATGCCGAGCTGGCGGCGGCCATCCGGGCGGTCTGGTCGGTCCGAACCGACCGCTACTCCGAGCTCCGCTCGGAGGCGACCGCCGACCTGCCCCGGGTCGAAATGTTCGCGATGGGCGGCTGATCGGCGATCTGCGGGCCGGCTTGTCCACCGCTCGTCCACATCGGCGTCCAACTTCGTGGACACGCTCCGGCGCCGATCCGCCAACTTCGTGGACAACCGCGTTGCCCCCGGCCGGGGCACGCCGCTAACGTAGGTCTTGCCCGAAGGGGCCGTCAGGGACAGGGGCGCTGGAGATCGCATCAATGGTGTCCTGACTCTACCGGTCGCTTCGGGCGCTTCGCGTCCAGGACCGTGATCTCACCATCGCGGCTCTGGAGCGCCCGGGGGATGTGACCGGCATCCCGGTGTCGGTACTCCCCCGGGCGAGCGAAGAGCCGCGGTCGTTCGCGCCGCGGCTTTTTCATGTCCGGCTCTGTGCGGCGCGCAGCGTCAGGCGCGCGGGGCGCATCGTCAGGCGCGCGGGCACAGCGCCAGGCGCGCGGGGCGCACCGTCAGGCGCGCGGGCCCAGCGCCAGGCGCGCGGGCGCGGCGTCAGGCGCGCGGGCGCAGCGCCAGGCGCGCATGGTGCGCACGCAAACCCGCGGCTGCGGCCGATTCCGCGTCAGGCGCGCATGGTCCGCACGCTAGAGGCTGCGGCAGGGGACTTCGGACCAAATCGAGGCTCCGAGCCCACATCCTCGCCCGCGAACCACGCTCAGTGCGCGGATTGCAAGGCTCGTTGAGCGGTGGAAGGCGATCGACAGTTCACTTAGGGTGCCCACCATGCGCGGTTGACAGGCCGACGGGCGGCGCGGGGCCCCGGCGCTCACCATGCGCGGCTGGCAGCCCGACGGGCGGGGCGGGGCCCCGGTGCCCACCATGCGCTCACCATGCGCGGCTGGCAGCCCGACGGGCAGCGCGGGGCCCCGGTGCCCACCATGCGCCCACCATGCGCGGCTGGCCGCCCGATGGGCGGCGCGGGGCCCGGCAGCGCGGGGCCCCGGTGGCGGCCCCGGTGCCCGGGCGACGACACGAGACGGAAGCCGCACGGCAACCCGGACGCCACGTAGACTCTCCGGATGAGCGACGTCGACCCGTCCCGGCCGATCCCGCCGGCCGAGCAGCCGGCCCGGCTGGCCGCCCTCGAGGCGGCGGTCCGCCGTCGGACCGACCTCGTGCCGGAGCTGGGGATCGTGCTCGGATCCGGGCTCGGGGGATTGGCCGACGAGCTGGTCGACCCGGTCGCGATCCTCTTCGCCGAGTTGCCCGGCTGGCCGGCCGCCACGGCACCGGGCCATGTCGGGCGTCTCCTCCTGGGACGGTTGGAGGGCGTCCCGGTGGCGATGCTCCAGGGTCGCCTGCACCTGTACGAGGGTCACGACGCCGGACTGGTCGTCCAGCCGGTCCTGCTCATGGGCCGCCTCGGGGCCCGGATCGTGCTACTGACCAACGCCGCCGGCGGGGTCGATCCCGATTACGGACCGGGCTCGCTCATGATCGTCTCCGACCACATCAACCTGACCGGACGGAGCCCGCTCATCGGCCCCAACGCCGACGAGATCGGGCCGCGCTTTACCGACCTGACCGACGTCTGGAATCCAGGCCTGCGGAGCCGCCTGCGGGAGGCGTTCGCCGCCGAGGACGTCGAGTACGTGGAGGGGATCTACGTCGGGCTGCTCGGTCCGACCTACGAGACACCGGCCGAGGTCCGGATGCTGCGCACGCTCGGTGCGGATGCGGTGGGCATGTCGACCGTCCTCGAGGCGATCGCGGCGCGCTGGGCAGGGATCGAGGTCTGCGGCGTCTCACTGGTGACCAACGCTGGCGCGGGATACAGCGGCGAGCCGCTGACCCACGAAGAGGTTCTCGAAGCCGGGAGGATCGCCGGTCCGCGACTGGGCCGGGTCATCCGGCGGTTCGCGGCCTCGCTCGCCGCGGGCTGAGCCGCTAGCGGACGGACAGCTCGCGACCGGCTGCCTTGGCTGCCTTGGCCTTGTCGGCCCAGGCGCCCAGGACGGTGTCCTTATGGGGCCGGATGGGGCAGTGCTCGTCGCGATTGCCCATCTCGTCGCAATAGCCCAGCGCGACGCACTTCGGGGCCAGGAACGAACCGAGGAACGGCGACACGCCGAAGATCTCGTGGCGAATGAGCTGGAACAGCCGCCGGATCTCCCATTGGGCCATCGTGCACAGACGCAGGCCGCTCATGTGGATCAGCGCCCGCAGGTTGGTGGTCATGACCAGGTTCGTGCGCGTCGCGTTGGGGAACACGAAGCGGGCGTCCTCGCCGGGGATCCCCGCGGCAACCATGTCTCCGTACAGCTCGAGGGAACCCTCGATCTGGTCCTCGTAGCGCTGGCGCAGCTCGGGATCGCCCTCGGCCAGGGTGGTCGGCAGCATCGTCGAAGCGCCCTTGTACGTGACATAGCGCTGGCTCTGCTGGTCGAAGGCCACCCCGGCCCGGTGGCGGACCAGCTGATGCGAAAGCGTCCGCGAAACGCCACTGATCCCGAACGTGAACACGATGTGCTCGATCGTCGAGCCGTGACCGGACTCGATGACGCCCTGGATCAGCTTGCGTTGCTTGGCTGGATCGATTTCCCCGTCGACCGCCCGCCGGAAGATCTCGTCGGGCTCCAGCTCCGAGTAGCAGGTCCGGCAGGCCGTGTAGATGAGCGGCACGTAGAACCGCTCGACGATGTCACGGTCGGGGAAGAGGAGGGTCGCCTTCATCCCGAGGTCGCGCCGGCCCGGGTTCTTCGGGATCGCGGTCTTCTCGCGGGCGGGTGTCGCCTCGGTGGTCATCGGAGTCCAGTCTACCGCCCCGCGCCACCGGTCGGGCTCGGATCGTCCGGGTGCGGCGCCAGGAAAGCGCTGCCTCAGCCTTCGCCCGGGCTGCCTCAGCCTTCGCCCGGGAGGACACCGTCGACGGCGTAGGCGAGAGCTTCCTCCAGGGTCCATGAGCGACCCTCGGCCTCGAGCTCGGCCCGGCGCTCCGGGGTGGCGTCGCTGGCCTCCGGCTGGAGCCAGGCCTGCCCGGAGGACTCGATCTGGGCCTGGACGAGCCTCGTGCCGAGGGTCTGCTGGATCCGCCGCGCGGCCCCCCACAGCCGGATCCCACGCTCCTTGTCGCCCGAGGCAAGGGCCAGCGTCGCGTAGTCGTCGACGATCAGCGCCTGGCCGGTGATGTCGCCGGCGGCCGTGAAGTAGCGGTAGGCCTGACGGAAGGCCTCCTCGGCAGCGGGGAAGTCCTCGATGAGCACGTTGACGGTGCCCACCATGTGGAGCGCCCAGGCTTCCATCGTCCGATCGCCCACGCTCCGGAACGCCTCCCGCGCCTCGGCGAAGATGGGCAGCGTGCCTTCACTCTTCTGAGCGAACACGTTGGCGCTGCCCAGCGCCCACAGCACGTTGCCGATCCCGCGCTGATCGCCGAGCTCGCGGTAGATGGCCAAGCCCTCCTCGAGGAGGGGCCGGCCAAGGCGCATGTCATAGGTCGGGCCGACCTCCTGCGCGTTTTCGTCGATGTTGTAGGTGAACGCGAGGTTGTAGAGCGCATTGGCCACCTCGGCCCGGTCACCCAGCTCGCGCCACAGGTCGAGGGCCTTCTGATACGACGGGATCGCCCCCGGGAAGTCACCCTGCCAGTAGGCGACGCCGCCAAGCGCCTCGAGGGACCGGGCGTACGCCACCGGGTCGTCCTTGGCCCAGGGCCGGGCGGTCATGTCGTCGAGACGCCGGCGAGCCTCGGCCAGGTGACCGCGCTTCTGCCAGAACCGCCAGAGCAGAAAGCCGAGGGCGAGCGCCACGCCCGGCTGGGGGGCGTCGACCGCCCAATCGAGCGCCGCCCGGAAGTTGTCGTGCTCGCGTTCGAGACGCTCGATCCAGCGGCGCTGGTCGTCGCCCGACAGGAGCGGTTCCGCCGCCCGGGCCACGGCCAGGAACGCCTCGGCATGACGGCGTCGGATCTCGTCGCCTTCGCCGCGGGCCTCGAGGTGCTCGAGCGCGAACGCCCGGATCGTGTCGGGCATCGAGAAGCGGATCTCGCCATCGGCCTCGGACCGTCGGATGAGGCTGTGATCGGCCAGATCGGCGATGCCGTCGAAGACGTCGCGCCCCAGCTCCTCGGCCGGTCCGCAGACCTCTTCTGCGGTCTCCAGGTCGCAGCCGCCGCTGAAGCAGGCCAGGCGATCGAGCAGGTGCCGGCTGGGCTCGTCGAGCAGGTCGTAGCTCCAGGCGATCGCGCCGCGGAGTGTGCGCTGCCGCTCGGGCACGTCGCGCGCGACGGATGCAAGGAGCTCGAACTGGCGCTCCAGCCGGGTCAGGATCGCGTCCGGCGGCAGGAGCCGCACGCGAGCCGCGGCGAGCTCGATCGGCAACGGCATGCCGTCGAGGCGGGCGCAGATCTTGGCCACGCTCGCGGCGTTGGCTCGATCGAGGCTGAAGCTCGGTCGAGCCGCGACCGCCCGCTCGACGAACAGCCGGACGGCGTCGTACGCCAGCAGCCGCTCCGGCTCGGCCGCGCGCGCCGTGGCGCCCATTCGACCGATCCGTCCCTCCGGGGTGAGGCGGTCGAGGTCGGGCGGAACGGCCAGCCCGTCGAGGGGGAACTCGTGCTCGCCGGACAGGTGCAGGATGGATCGGCTGGTGACCACGAAGCGCAACCCCGGCGCCGCCCGGAGCAGGTCCCCGATGACGGGTGCGGCGGCGGTCAGCTGCTCGAAGTTGTCGAGCACGAGCAGCACCCGCTGGCCCGCGAGCAGCTCGGCCAGGAGCTCGAGCGGTGGGCGGGCGCCGCTCTCGACGATCCCGACGGTATGGGCGATCGTGCCCGGCACGAGCAGCGGGTCGACCACGGGCTCGAAGGGCACGAAGAACGTCCCGTCCGGGAAATCGTTGCCGGCTGCGTGGGCGAGCTCGATCGCAAAGCGGGTCTTGCCCATCCCGCCCGGCCCGCTGACGGTCAGCAGCCGGGCGGTCCCGAGCAGGCGGCGCGCCTCGGCCAGCTCGCGCTCGCGACCGACGAACGTCGTCAGTGCGTTCGGCAGGTTGTTCGGCCGCGCGTCGACCGTCCGCAGGGCCGGGAACTCGTTGGCCAGACCATCGACGACCAGCTGGCTCAGCCGCTGCGGCTCGGCGAAGTCGCGCAACCGGTAGGCGCCCAGGTCGCGCCAGCTGACGCCTGACGACAGGGACTCCCCGACCAGTCCGCGGGTCGCCGCCGACACGACGATCTGCCCGCCGTGTCCGGCCGCCGCAATCCGGGCCGCCCGGTTGATGTCGATCCCCACGTACCCTTCGCCGACCGGGGTGGCCTCGCCGGTGTGGAGACCGATCCGAACGCGAACCGGATGCCCCTCCGGCCAGTCGCCGGCTGCCAGCCCGACCTGACCTTCGACGGCCGCTCGAACGGCCTCCGCGGCGCTGGCGAAGACCACGAAGAACGAATCGCCCTCGGTGCCCTGCTCGACCCCGCCGTGGGCCTCAAAGGCGCCGCGCAGGATCGCCCGGTGCTGGGCGAGCACGGTCGCATAGACGTGGGTGCCGACGTCCTGCTCCATCCGACTCGACCCTTCGATGTCGCTGAACAGGAAGGTCACCGTCCCGCTGAGGCCCGCTTGGCCCTGGGACCGCTGGGCTGCGTCGCCCGGGTCGGGGTCAGTGACGGTGTTCTTCACTGACATTTCGGAGTCGTGTGGCGACGCCCTTGAGGATCGCGATGGCGAGCCGCGGCTGGGTCTCCAGCAGAGCCTCGAACTCCCACGAAGCGATGGCCAGGCAGGTCGTCGGGGACGTGGCCACAACCGACGCGATCCGCGGCCCTCCGTCGAGCAGAGACAGCTCCCCGAAGAAGTCGCCCGGACCGTACTCGGCGATCGTCGCGCCGTCGCGGACGACCCGGGCCCCGCCCGCGGTGACGAGGAAGAAGCCGGTCCCGACCTCGCCCTGGCGGACGATCGAGCGACCCTCGCCGAAGTCGACCTCGACCGCTCGCTCGGCGATCATCGCCAGGTCGGCCGGGTCGATGCCGTCGAACAGGGCAACGCCGCGGAGGAGGGGGAGCTTGTGGTCCGTCGAGAGGCTCATCGTCATATACGATGGCAGAACGCGGCTGGAAACGGGAGCCCCGACTTCGGGCTCGCCTCAGCGGTTCATGTGAGGGGCTCGAGCGATGGCGGGAACCGACGAGATCGTCGATACCATTGCGGGCTTCGCGCTGTTCGCCGACCTGTCCACGCCCCAGCTCGGCGCCGTCGTCCACACCTTCGAGGAGCAATGGTTTCCCGAGGATGAACGGGTCCTCCGCCAGGGCATGACCGGCTCCGGCTTCTACGTCATCCTGGAGGGGACCTGCTCGATCCGGGTGGACGGCCAGGAACGGGCGACCCTCTCGCGGGGCGAGTTCTTTGGTGAGGTCTCGATCCTGCTCGGCGAGCCGCCGGTGGCCGATGTCGTGGCGATCACGCCGCTGCGCTGCCTGGTCCTCCCCGGCCCCGCGGTCGAGCCTTTCCTGATCGGTCATCCGCGGGTGATGTACCGGATGCTCCAGGCGTCCGCCCGCCGCCTCCGGAACGCGAACCGGTGGCGGAGCTGAGCGACCGGCCGTTCCCGCCCGGCGACTATCCGGTCGTCGTCGTCGGCAGCGGCCCCGGCGGTCTGCAGGCCTCCTATTCGTTGCGCAGCCTGGGGGTGCCCCACGCGCTGTTGTCGGCCGACGCCGCCCCGGGCGGGATGTTCCAGCGCTGGCCGTTCTTCCAGCGGCTCCTGTCGTGGACCAAGCCTTTCGCCCCGGAGCCACGCCGGACGCGGGCCTACGAGCGCTACGACTGGAACAGCCTCATCCCGGACGACGATGCGCATCGCTCGATCCAGGTCGAGCTGATGGACCCGAGCACCTCCTACTTCCCCTCGCGCCCCGAGATGGAGGCGTCCATCGCCGCCTTCGCGACCCGGACGAACCTGGCGGTCCGCTATGGGTGCCGCTGGGAGTCGACCCGCCGGCTCGACGACGGGCGATTCGAGCTGACCACGAGCGACGGCCCGTACACCGCCGCGACCGTCGTCTTCGCGGTCGGGGTGGCCGAGCCCTGGCGACCCGACTCGCCGGGGACCGAGCTGGCCGCCCATTACGCCGACACCCGACCGGTCGAGACCTATGCCGACCGGCGGGTGTTCATCATCGGCAAGCAGAACTCCGGCTTCGAGCTGGCGTCGGGCCTCCTGTCGTGGGCGCGCCGGATCATCATCGCCTCGCCCAGCCCGACCAAGCTGTCGGTGACCACCCACTCGCTGGTCGGCATCCGGGCGCGCTACCTGCAGCCCTACGAGGACCATGTCCTGGGCGGCGGAGTCGGGGTTCTGAATGCCTCGATCGAAGCCATCGAGCGTACCCAGGACGGGTCGGGCCTGGTCGTCCGCACGCGCCCGTCGGACGGCGGCCCGGCAATGGCCTTCGAGACCGACGAGGTCATCGCCGCGACCGGCTTCACCGCTCCCTTGCGAGACCTGCCTACCCTCGGGGTGGCGACGTTCGGGCAGAGTCGACTGCCCGCCCAGACGGCCCACTGGGAGAGCGCGTCGGTACCCGGCCTGTTCTTCGCGGGGACCATCGGCCAGGGCGCCAAAGGGCTCCAGAAGCACGGCATCCCAGCCAACTCGGGTGCCGTTCAGGGCGCTCGCTACAACGCCCGCGCCCTGGCCGGCCACATTGCCAGCACCCGCTTCGGCATCGAGCCCGAGCGGCCCGCGATCGCCGGCTCGGAGCTGGCCGACTTCGTCGCGGACGAGCTCACCCGCGGCCCCGAGATCTGGAACCAGCGCGCATATCTGGCCCGGATCGTCAGCCTGGACCCGACGACCGGCATCCGCGACGTGGGGATCGCCCCGCTGGCGCCGTTCGTCGACGAGGGCGGATCGGACGCGCTGGCGATCACCCTCGAATCGGACGGCTCGACCGACGTCTACCCGGTCCTCTACAGCCGCGTCGGCGGCAGCCTGACCGAGCACCGGCTCGACGCGAACCCATTGCTCGACTACCAGACCGAGTCGGCGCGGCGGGAGATCGACGCCGTCCTGGCCCTCTTCGGCGCCGGCGCACGCAGCAGCGACGCCTGACCTGGAAGACGCCCTCCTCGCCGGGATTGCCGCGGGTCTCGGTGTCGCCGTCCCATTCGGGGCGATCGCGGTCCTGATCGTCGAGACCGCGATCCGGCGCGGTCGCCTCCATGGCTGGGCCGCGGGCGCGGGCGCGGCGACGGCCGACCTGGCCTACGCCACGCTTGCGGCGCTGTTCGGGACCGCCCTGGCCGGCCTCATCGCGCCGATCCAGACACCCCTGCGCTGGCTGTCGGTGGCGGTCCTGGCCGCGATTGCCGGCCGCGGGATCGCCGCCGCCCTGGCTCGCGCTCGGGTGCGTCCCGGCGACCCGCACCTGGAGCGACTCGACGAACGGTCCCCGCGGCGGACCTATCTCCAGTTCGTGGCCCTGACCATCGTCAACCCGGCCACCGTCATCTACTTCGCGGCGCTCATCCTGGGGCTGCCATCGGTCGGCTCGCGCCCAGCCGAGAAGGCCGCCTTCGTGATCGGTGCGGCGACCGCGTCGTTCGCCTGGCAGATGCTGATCTCGACCGCCGGCTCGCTCCTCCACCAGCGCGTCCCGGCGCGGGTGATGGCCGTCCTGAGCGCGGTCGGCTACGGGATCGTGCTCTTGATCGCGGCCAGCATCGCGCACGGGATCGTCGTCGGCTGAGGGGCCGCCGGAGTGCGACGGCCTCAGCCGGCGCGGCCCGGGCTCAGCCGGCGCGAATCTGGCTCAGCCGCTCGGCCGCCGCATCGAGGGTTTCGATTCGCTTGGGGAAGGCGAACCGGAGCTTGTGCCGGCCCAGCTCCGGGTGGGAGAAGAACGATGAGCCGGGCACGCCGGCGATGCCCGGCCTGGCGATGAGCCGTCGGGCGAAGGTGACGTCGTCCTCGTCGGTCAGGTCGCGGATATCGGTCATCACGTAGTACGCCCCGGCCGGCCGATGAACCCGGAAGCCGGCCGCCTCGAGGGCGGGCAGGATCCGGTCGCGGCGGGCGCGATAGTCGGCCGCCAGCGTGGCGTAGTAGTCGTCCCCGAAACCCAGGGCGACCTCCGCAGCGGCCTGGAGCGGGGCCGCCGCGCCCACGGTCAGGAAGTCGTGGACGCGGCGGATCCCGACCGACAGCTCCGGGCTGGCGATGGCCCAGCCGATCCGCCAGCCAGTCACCGAATAGGTCTTCGAGAGCGAATCGATGGCGATCGTGCGCTCGGCCATGCCCGGCAGGGTGGCCAGCGGGATGTGCTCGCCCTCGAACACGATGTGCTGGTAGATGTCGTCGGTGAGGGCGACCGCGTCGTGCTCCTGGCACAGCTCGGCGATGAGCTCCAGCTCGGCACGCGAGAAGACCTTGCCGGTCGGATTGTGGGGCGAGTTCACCACGATCGCCCGGGTCCGCGGGGTGAATGCGGCCCGGAGCTCGTCCGGGTCGATCGCCCAGTCGGGCTCGTGGAGGGTGACGTAGCGGGTCGTCGCCCCGGTCAGGATCGCGTCCGGGCCATAGTTCTCGTAGAACGGCTCGAAGACCAGAATTTCATCGCCCGGGTCGACGACGCCGAGCATGGCGGCGATCATCGCCTCGGTCGCTCCGCAGGTGACGGTGACCTGGGTTTCGGGGTCCACAACCCAGCCGGGATGGAAGCGGGCGGTCTTGGCCGCGATCGCTTCCCGCAACGGTTTCGCGCCCCACGTGATGGCGTACTGGCTGATGTCCTCGCGGAGCGCCTCGACGGCCGCCTCGCGCAGCTCGCGCGGGCTCTCGAAGTCGGGAAAGCCCTGGGCCAGGGTGACCGCGCCGGCGGCCACCGCCAGCCGGTTCATCTCACGGATGACCGACTCGGTGAAACTGGCGGCGCGGGCGGAGATGTGCGGCATGGGGTCCCCGAGCGACGGCGTAGGTCCGCGCAGTCTAGCGGCCGTTGACGTGGCTCAGCCCCGCGCCGGCGGGCGTCGCCGGGTCGCGCCTCGCTCAGACCAGTCGGCGGGGGATGGTCTCGTCCCAGTCGCGGGCGAAGAACGGCTGGCCGTCCAGGTCCACGGCCAGGCGCACCGTCATCCGAAAGTCGGTCTCGGTCGAGGTCGTCTCGCCGCCGGCCCGAATGTCGATTCGCCGGCCATCCTGGTCGAGCCAGTAGTGGACCTCGTTGGCCATCCGGGCGTGGGCCGGATCAGCATCCGAGGCGGTCATCTCCAGGCGCTCCCCGGCAAACACGGCCCCGCCGTCGGGGATGGTCGTGACCCCCGCGTCGTTGGTCGAGACCGTCAGGGTGCCGCCGATGACGTCCTCGACGATCCGCCACACCGGCGCTTCGCCCTCGCCCCCGCCGACGTCGTCGAGGCCCGCCGGGGTCGTCTTGAACTCGGGGGTCGGCAATGAGCCGGCACCGGTCGGGACCGTCGGCAGGACGAGCCGCGAGCCCCGGTGGTGGACGGTCAGCTGCCCTGGGTAGGGTGACGGCCAGAGGACCGGCCAGTAGTTGGAGGCGACCGACAGACGGATGCGATGGCCGGGCGCGAAGCGATACCCGGCGGCGCGCAGGGGGACGCGGACCTCGTAGCGGCGGCCGGGCTCGAGCGGCGCGGGCGCCACGTGCGAATCGCGGTGGGTGAGGTTGAGCACGCCGGCGGCGACCTGGGCCGTCGATCCGTCGGGAGCCACGTCGGCCAGCCTGGCCACGAGGGTGGCGACCGGCATGGACGCCTCGACGGCGAGCACCGCGACCGGGTTGCCCAGGATCTCGAGGGGCTCGCTCAACGGCGCGCCGGTGTAGGTCGGGACGAGCGCGTCGTCGAGACGGAGGTCGCGGGCCAGGCCGTTGGGCGGGCTGCCCGCGCCCCACGACAGCGCCGTGCGCGTGCCCGTCGTCGCTCGGTGCGGAAAGCGATCGGCCCCGTCGCCGTCGGCTGGCTCGGCGGCCAGGCGGCCCGCCAGGGGCAGCTCGCCCGCTCCCAGCCACAGCACGGTCTCGGTCGCCCCGGGCGGCGGGAACGACGGCTCGCTGCGCCAGCGCCCCGGCCAGCTGGCGGGGAACGGCTCCGGGTCCGCGTGGTCGCGCATGAAGCAGGTCAGGGTGGGCTCGTCCATGACCCCGTTGTCGATGCCCTTGAGCCAGTGGTCGAAGAAACGGACCATCTCGTGCAGCCAATCCAGGTTCGGACCGGGGTATGCGTCGTCCGGGAAGTCGTGGACCCAGTTGCCGATGAGTGCCTTGCGCGGCGCATTGACGCAGCGCTCGAGCATGCGCAGGACCGGATCCGGATAGCTGTCCATCCAGCCCCCGATCAGGAACGTTGCCGCCTCGAGCGCTTCGTACTCCGGGGCGAGCGAGCCCTGGCGCCAGTACGGGCCGTCGTGCTGTTGCCGGAGCCACTCGAACAACCAAACCGGAGTCCGCTCGAGCCGCTCGCCCCACTCGTCGAGCCAGGCCTCGCCGCGGAAGGCGGGCCGGGCCGGCATGGCGTTCATGCCGACCATGCTCACGGCGTACTGGCTCAGCTCGCTGACCGTGACACAGCCACCGACGTAGTGGACGTCGTCGCGGTAGCGGTCGTCGGTGGCGTACATCGGCACGATCGCGCGGAGGTGGGGCGGACGCAGCTTGGCGACCTGGATCGCGGTGAAGCCGCCATAGGAGATGCCCCACATCCCGACGTTGCCATTCGACCACGGCTGGGTGGCCAGCCATTCGACCGTGACGAACCCGTCCTGCGTCTCGCGGGCGGTGTACTCGTCGAGGGCGATCCCGGGACTGCTCCCGGTGCCCCGCACGTCGAGCCGGCACAGGGCGAAGCCACGGGCCGCCAACCAGCGTCCACGCCGCTCGTCGCCGGGCCGGTGCCAGTCGTCCTTGCGGTAGGGCAGGATCTCGAGAATGGCCGGGAAGCGCTCGTCCGGGGTGTCCGGGCGCGGGACCGGCAACCACACGTTGGCGCTCAGCTCGAGGCCGTCGTCCATCGGGATCCGGACGTCGAGGCGGACCTCGACCTCGTGACGCGGCTGCGAGGCGGGACGCGCGTCGGCAGGCATTCCGGCGAGTCTAGCGGGGGCCCGCCGGGGCCGAGACCGAGTCCCGCGCCGCGGTCGATCTGCGCCGGATAGCATGTCGACCATGTCCGACCGCGACGCCGACTCCGCCGCCGAGCCGGGCACTCCCGAGCCGCCCAGCCCCTGGCGGCGCCGGGCCCGCCGGATCGCCTACGACAACGCCTGGATCCAGGTCCTCCACGACGACGTGACCCGCCCGGACGGCCAGCCCGGAGTCTATGGGGTGGTCCACTTCCGCAACCGGGCCGTGGGCGTGGTCGCCATCGACGATCAGGATCGGGTCGTGCTCGTCGGCCAGCACCGCTACACCCTCGATCGCTACTCCTGGGAGATCCCGGAGGGTGGCGTGCCGTTCGACGAGGATCCCCTCGACGGTGCCCGGCGGGAGCTCCGCGAGGAGACCGGTCTCGAGGCGTCGACCTGGCGCGAGATCGCTCAGATGGAGCTCTCGAACTCGGTCACCGATGAGATCGGCCTGCTCTACCTGGCGACCGGTCTCAGCCAGGGCCAGGCCGCGCCCGAGGCGACCGAGGACCTGCGCCTGCGGCGGGTACCCTTCGCCGAGGCCCTGGCCATGATCGACCGCGGTGAGCTGCCCGACGTGCTGACCCAGCTGGCGCTCGAACGAGTGGCTCGCCTTCGAGTCCGCGACGGAGCGACGGCGGAGCCGACCACCGCCGAGCCACCGGGAGGCTGAATACGATGTCGTCCGAGCTCCATGTCCTCCGCGTCTTCGTCGCCCCGGACGGTTCCGCCGGAAACCCGCTGGGGTCGGCTCAGCCGGAGACCGGCCGGAGCGCGTGCTCGAAGAAGTCGGCCAGGCGGCGCTCGTATTCGGCGGGATGGTCGACGATCGCGTCGGCGTGGCCCGACCCCTCCACGATCCACGACTCGGAGCGGACGCCGGCTGACCGGGCGGCCTGGCCGAGCTGATCCGCGTATCGCACATCCAGGCGGGTGTCCAGCGTTCCGTGGGTCACGAATGCGGACCTGCCGCCCAGTTGACCCATCGCCACGAGCGGGCTCTTGCCTCGCAGGCCGGACCCGTCCAGCAGTCGACCGGCCAACAGCCCACCGGGTAGGAGGAACGGTGGCAGGTGGTTGCGCCGGAGCTCGGCCCGAGTCGCATCGTCGAGGTCGCCATACGAGCTGTCCGCCCAGACGGCCGCGACCCGGGCCTCGTCGCCGGCGGCGATGAGCACGCTCGCCGCGCCCAGCGAGATGCCGAACAGCCCGATTTGCCCAGGCTCCAGTCGACGGTCCGCGATCAGCCAGTCCCACGCGCCCAGGACATCGGCGCTTTCGCGCACGCCACCGCTGTGGCGGCCGGTCGGCCGCCCCGACTCCCCGTGATTGCGCAGGTCGATGGCCAGGACCGCGAAGCCGTGGCGGTGGAGCATCCCCGCCGCCAGGAGGATGCGCTCGTCACGACGGCAGGCGGTGTAGCCATGGACCGCCACGATCGCCGGGGCGTCGGGCCGGCCGGCCACCGGGATCCACCAGCCACCGATGCCGACCGTGCCCGTTCGATCGGGGAACTCGACGGGCAGGTACTCGGGCATGAGGTATGTCCGGGTATCGACCGGCGGGGTCAGGAAGGCCGCCGGGGTGTTGGGCGAGCGGAAGATCGGCGAGTGGGCGGGCACCTGGGTCAGCCGGTCGTACAGCCAGGCGCAGGCCGCGATGTAGGCACCGACCAGTGCGCCGGCGGCCAACAGGCCTCCGAGGAGGCGGTCCTCGTCCACGTCCCGCACCTCGCACTTCGATCACGGCCAATCCGCCCGCCGTCGATACTAGCCAGCGACCGCAGGGAGGACGTGTCCGATCGATCGGCCGGGTGCCCGACGAGCTCGCCAGCCACGAACCGGGGTAGCACGGTCGGCTGTCTCGTGAACGACCGCCGCGAGTGGGACGCGGTCGTGGTCGGGCTGGGCGGCATCGGCAGCGGGGCGGCCTACTGGCTCAGCCGGCGGCTCGGTGAGGGAGTCCTGGGTCTCGAGCGCTTCGAGCTCGGCCACGCCAACGGGGCCAGCCAGGATCACAGCCGGATCATCCGCCTGTCCTACCACCGGCCCGAGTACGTGCGCCTCGCCCGGCGAGCCTATGCGACGTGGGCCGAGGTCGAAGCCGAGGCCGGCGTCCAGATCGTGACCAGGACGGGCGGGCTGGACGTGGCCCCGCGCCACGCTTCGATCCCGCTGTCCGACTACGTCGAGAGCATGACCGCCGAGGGCGTCCCCTTCGAGCAGCTCGACGCGGCCGAGATCATGCGCCGCTGGCCGCAATGGCGGCTGTCGGACGAGCACCACGGGCTGTTCCAGGCCGACGGCGGCCTGGCCGACCCGAACCGGGCCAACGCGGCCCATCAGCGACTCGCCCGGGCCCACGGGGCGACGCTCATCGAGCGGGCGCCGGTGACGGCGCTGCGTGACGCTGGTGGCGGCGACCTCGAGCTGACGACCGCGGACGGCACCGTCCATCGGACCGGGCACGTCGTGCTCGCGGCGGACGCCTGGACCAACGACCTGCTGGCATCGTTCGGCCGGCGTCTGCCGCTGACCATCACCCGCGAGCAGGTGACCTATTACGCCTGCCCGCGTCCCGAGGACTTCGCGCCGGATCGCTTCCCGGTCTGGATCTGGATGGACGAGCCGTGCTTCTACGGCTTCCCGACGTACGGCGAGCCCGGGCCCAAGGCTGCCCAGGACGTCGGTGGCCAGGAGACCACGCCTGCCAAGCGGACATTCGAGGTGGACCCGGCCGCCCACGCCCGGGTGGACGCTTTCCTGCGGGCGCACCTGCCCGGCGCCGTCGGACCGGATCTCTCCACCAAGACCTGCCTGTACACGCTGACCCCTGATCGCGATTTCGTCCTCGGCCCAGTTCCCGAGGCACCCACCGTGCTGGTTGCCCTGGGGGCGGCCCACGCGTTCAAGTACGCTTCGGTCTTCGGTCGAATCCTGGCCGAGCTGGTCGTCGACGGGGCCACCCCGTCCGCGGGCGAGATCGCTGGGTTTGCCCTCGACCGGCCGATCTTGCTGATGGACGATCCGCCAACGAGCTTCATGGTCTGAGCCGCGGTCCGGTCCGAGCCCGCGGTCCACGGAGGACGCACGTGCACAAGCCCGCTCGACTCCGGCCCGGCGACACCGTTGGCGTCGTCGCCCCGGCCAGCCCCTGGGAGAACCGGAGCGAGCTGTTGCGGTCCGTGGCCGCGCTCGAGGCTTGGGGACTCAAGGTCCGGCTTGGCGACCACGTCGGCGATCGCCACGGGTACCTCGCCGGACGCGATGAGGACCGGGCGGCCGATCTCCACGCGTTCTTCGCCGACCCGGACATCCGGGCGATCGTCTGCCTCCAGGGCGGCTATGGCAGCCCCAGGCTGGTGCGCCACCTCGACCGCGAGGTCATCGCCGCCAATCCCAAGGCCTTCTGCGGCTACTCGGATATCACCACCCTGCACATGGCGATCGCCGCCTGGTCGGACACGATCAGCTTCTACTCCAACGGGGCGATGGGCGTCGGCGCGCACGAGACGTCCGACTTCTCGAGGGAAACGATGCGGCGGGCCCTGTTCAGCGCCGAACCGTATGGCGAGATCGCCCACGACCCCGACGACCCGTACGTCCGGGCCATCGCCGGCGGGCGCGCCAGCGGGCGGCTGACCGGCGGCTGCGCGGGACTGCTGTCCACGTCCGTCGGAACGCCGATCGAGGTCGACACCCGGGACCGGATCGTGATCCTCGAGGAGATCGAGCTGGGCACCGAGGACTGGGACGCGATCCTGACCCACCTGCTCAACGCGGGCAAGCTGTCCGACGCCGCCGGGATCGTGGTCGGCAACGTCAAGATGAAAGTCTCGGGCTACGTCACCGAGCTGTCGGCGGAGGACGTGGTCGAGGAGCTCCTGGGTGGCCTCGGGATCCCCGTCCTGATGGGCCTGCCGATCGGTCACGGCAAGCATCATGCGACCGTGCCCCTGGGCGCGATGGCCACGCTCGATGCCGATGCCGGCACCCTCGTGGTCGACGAGGTCGTGACCGGCTGACGAAGGCGGGGTGCGTGGGGCGCGACGGTCCACAGGGACGTTGACCCCATCGGACGGCATGTGCCACAGTGCGGCACATTCCCGACAACGGCGGGGCGTGCCGTGGACGCTCGGTCCATCGCGTCCGGAGGAGGAACCCGATGCGCCAGTCTCTGCCCGCGAAGCTCGCTCGTTTCGGCCTGGTGATCGGGCTTGGCCTCGGTCTCCTGGCTCCGGCGGGCACCCCGGTTGCTGCGGCAGACCCGGTCATCATCCGAGTCGGCACGGTCCAGGACCTCGACTCGCTTAACCCGTACGCCACGGCGCTCGTCGTCGGATACGAGGTCTACCAGCTGAGCTACGACCTGCTCGTCGGATTCGGCCCGAACATCGAGCCTGCGCCCGGGTTCGCCGAGTCCTGGGAGCGCGCGGCGGATGGACATTCCTGGACGTTCCACATCCGGAAGGGAATGAAGTGGTCGGACGGTCAGCCCGCGAACGCCCAGGATGCCTGCTTCTCCTTCCAGCTTGACCTCGACGCATCCAAGGCGGGAAAGAGCATCGGCCTCGGGTACCTCGACCCACAGATCGCCGACACCGGGATCACGAAGGTCCAGTGCCCCGATGACAGCACCATGATCCTGACCAGCGATGACGCCTCGGACCGGATCCTCCAGAGCTACATCCCGATCCTGCCCAAGCACATCTGGGGAAAGGACACGTACAAGACCATTGGGGAGGCGAAGTTCGACGCGCCGCTCGTTGGAAGCGGCCCGTACCAGGCCGTCGAATGGAAGACCGGCCAGTTCGTCCGTTTCGTCCGAAACCCGAACTACTGGGGCAAGCAGGGTTTCGCCGACCAGGTCGTCATCCAGTTCTACAAGACGGTCGACACCATGGTCCAGGCGTTCAAGGCCGGAGAGCTCGACTATGTTCGCAACCCCAATGCCCAGCAGTTCGACGCCCTGAAAGGCCAGCCGAACGTGCAGACCGTCGTGGGCGTTTCGAACGGGTGGACCGAACTCGGGTTCAACACCTACGGCACTGGCACTAGCAATACGATCAAGGGCGGAGGACCGTCCACCAAGGCCCTCCAGGACCCGGCCTTCCGTGACGCCCTCGGCTATGCCGTCGACAAGCAGGCCCTGCTGGACAAGGTTCTCGGTGGCTACGGCACGGTTGGGACGAGCATCGTCCCGCCGGTGTTGGGCCAGTGGTACACGGCGCCCACGGACGGCAGGGCGTTCTCGATCGACACCGCCAAACAGAAGCTGGACGCAGCAGGCTATCCGACCGACGGCTCAGGGAACCGGCTCGACAAGGAGGGCAAGCCGATCAGCCTGCGGCTGGTGATGCCCGATTCGGACTCCGACTACGCCAAGGAAGGGCAGTTCATCGCGGACTGGTTCGGGCAGCTCGGGATCAAGGTCACCCCCAAGGTCTACGACAGCGGGACGCTGACCGACCTGATGCTCCCGCCGGAGGCCGGCGGAGCCGCCAACAAGGCCGCCTACGACCTGTTCATCTGGGGCTGGAGCGGCAGCCCTGATCCGAACACGCTCCTCCAGATCTTCAAGTGCGACGCGATCGGCAACTCATCGGACAGCAACTGGTGCGACAAGCACTACGACGATCTCTACGCGCAGCAGGCGGCGGCCCCCTCGAACGAGGCTCGCAAGGCAATCCTTGCCGAGATGCAGCAGTACTGGTATGACCAGGCGCCCTACCACATTCTGTTCTACGACAGCGAGCTGCATGCCTATCGGACGGACCGGTTTGCAGGCTGGCAGAACATGCCGGTCCAGAACGGCACCCCGTTCTTTTCCTATGGGATCCTCGACTACACGCTCCTGACGGATGCCAAGGCGGCCCCACCGAGTTCTGCCCCGGGCGCGTCCAACGGCGCACCCCAACCATCAGGCGGCGGCCCTTCGGCCACCCCGGCTGCTGGCGGCCCAACCGGCTCGAGCGGAGTCTCGCCGTTGCTGCTGGTCCTGATCGTGGCCCTCGTCGCGATCGTGGGCATCTTCCTGGTGCGCAATCGGCGCGCGACAACCGCTCGAGACGAGGACGAATGATCGCGCCGGGCGTGCCGGGCGCGGTACTCAGACCGATCGTCTGACCGAGGCTCACGTCGATGGGCAGCCGCTACCTGGGCCGGAAGGTCCTGCAGGCGATCGCGACGATCTTCTTCATCGTCGTGCTCAACTTCCTGCTCTTCCGGATGATGCCGGGCTCGCCCGACCGGGTCCTTCTGCGCAACCCGCACATCTCCGAGGAAGTGCGCGAGGCCGCACGTGTCCGCTGGG
>JAXDKT010000123.1:0-49477 GCA_034666965.1 Chloroflexota bacterium
GTGCTGCATGACCACGCCCAGCGAATCCTCGCCGAGTTCGAGGCCGCCGGGAGCAGCCTCGATGAGCTCCGCGGTCTGCAGCGCGGCAGCATTCGGCTGGGCGGCGACACGACCGTCGGCATCTACGTGCTGCCCGACCTGCTTGGGGCGTTCCGGAAGGAGTTTCCCGCGCTCGAAGTGCGTCTTGGCGTGGACAATCGTCAGGGTCTGTACGGCCGGCTGGTGGCCAACGAGTTCGACTTCGTCGTCAGCGGGCGACGCTGGGACGAACCCTCGATCCCGCTCGTGGTCCGTCCCTTCCTCGCCAACGACCTGATCGCGATCGCCTCACCCCGCAATCGCCTGGCCGGCCGCAAGCGGGTCACCCTGGCCGAGCTCGCCGCGGAGCCGTTCATCATCCGCGAGCCGGGATCGGGCACGCGCGACACCGCCGACGAGGCCCTCAGGGCGGCCGGGCTCTCGATCCAGCCGGTCATGGAGCTGGCCAGCAATGGCGCGATCAAGCGGGCGGTCGCGCAGGATCTGGGCGTCTCGATCCTGTCCCGCTTCGCGACGGGTCTGGAGACGGAAGTCGGCCTGCTGGTGGAGCTTCCGGTGCTGGGCTTTCCGCTCCGCCGCCAGTGGAATCTCGTCTATGCCCGCGACAAGCGCCTGGGTCCGGTGGATGAGGCCTTCCTGCACTTCGTCGCCGAGGGCCGCTGGAAGGCCATGATCGGGCACCCGCTCAGCACCGACTGACCGTCGCGCCGCAACGGTGGCGTGACACGAGCGGGGTACGCGGCGGAGCCCGCTCGTGTCTGACGAACCTCAGACGCTGTGCGCGAGCTGAGCTGAGTGGAGCAGCGGCGAGGCGAGGAACAGGTCGGCGCCGGCGACATTCGTGGCGATCGCGATCGAATGGACGTTGCACACGCGCATCACCGTCTGGATATCCGGATCGTGCGGATGCGCACTCAGCGGGTCGACGAAGAAGATGACTGCCCGGATGCGGCCCTCGGCGACCATCGCCGCGATCTGGGCATCGCCACCCATCGGGCCGGACAGGACGGACTGGACGTCGAGCCCGACCTTGTCACGGAGGAGCGAGCCCGTGGTCGCCGTCGCCACCAGCTCGAATTCCGAGAGTCGTTCGCGGTTGTAGGTGGCCCACGCGACGAGATCGGCCTTGCGACCGTCGTGGGCGATCACCGCCAGCCTGTCCTTGTCGGTCATCATTTGGCCGCCTTCTTCGGTCTCGGTGGTACGGCCCGGGCCGTGGTTGCCCTTGGCACGGCGTATCCGCGCAGCACGCTGTCGACGACACGATTGGCAAAATCCATGGTGAGCTCCCCGCCGAACATCAGCCGGAAGTAGACCGGCCCGACGAGCAGCTCGGTGGCGACGTCGGGGTCGGCGTCGGGCCGAAGGTCGCCCCGGGCGATGCCTCGGGCGATGACCCTGGAGACCTCGCGTCGACGCGCCTCGACGACCGTCGCCCGGAACGGGTCCCCCAGCGTCGGGTTCACCGCGATCTGCGAGAGAAGGGCGCGGATGACGGGCCCGAAGGGCGTGTCGGTCACCGCCCGCATCGGGTTCACGACCGCAGCCAGGAGCTCGTCGCGGGTGTTGCCGCTGTCCGCGACGGCGATGTGCGGGCCGGCGAGCTCGGCCAGCAGCTCCTGGGCGAGGGCCTCCTTCGAGCCCCAGCGCCGATAGATGGTGGCCTTGCCGACGCCCGCCCGGGCCGCGACGTGCTCGAGGCGAAGATCGGCAAAGCCCCCTTCGCTCAGGACCTCCCGCGTCGCGTCGAGAATCCTTCGGTGAGCCGCGTCGCTGCGGGGACGCCCCTTCCGAGGCGGGGCCAGGGTCGTGACCGGCCCTGTCTCCGGAGCCGGCTGAACGGGCGTGGTCATGCGTTGGAGGATACGATACGGACCGTATCAATGCAATCGCCGCCACGGCGCGATGGAGTGACCGCGAGTGGCTCGGGCTCGATACGGAGCGTCTTGCATCTGCGGTCGGTCTCTGCTAGGATACGGAACGTCCCGTATCTTTCATAGAGAAACCGCCATGATCCACAACTACCAGATCGTCGACATGATCGAGCGCGCCAACGATGCTCAGCCACGCTGCCCCTGCGGAAGTCACACGACGCCGTTGTGGCGCGATGGCGCCGTCTGGCTCGAGTGCGCCTCCCTGCAGGAGCCGCGTGAGGGCCGACGATGGCGAGCCCTGGCCGCACTGATGAGCCAGGCCCACACCCACCAGCGCATCGTGGACGTTCCGGCCTGACGACCAGACGGGTCTGATCTGGGGTCCAGCCGGCTCCCCGGACCCGCTCCGAGACGCCACCTCCACGCGTCCGGAGCCGGACGCTCGAGGAACGCCAGGGCCTCTACGGATGGCGCTTGAGTGACGGCGGGCGCCGGTTGAGCGACGTCAGCAGCGTTCGCACCGTCTGTGCGGTCCGTTCCACGTGCGCCCGGGCCCGTGCCCCCGCAAGCTCGGGGTCCCGCGCGCCGATCGCCTCGAGGATCGCGGCGTGCTCGTCATTGGAGATCTGGTGAAAGAGGTCGCTCTCGGGCAGGAGGGCCAGGACCGGATTCAGCCGAAGGCGAGCCTCCTCCACGGCCGCAAGCACGAACTGGTTGCGCGATGCCCTTGCGACCGCCAGGTGGAAGATCGTGTCATAACGAGTGAACTCCGCGTCATCGCGAGCGATCCGCGTCTGGCGAGTCGCCTCCTCCATCGCGCCCAGCTCGGCCGTTCGCCGTAGCCGGGCGGCCATGGACGCGGCCGCGCCTTCAATGATGACCCGATACTCGATCGACGCGATGATCAGGTCGGCGTCTCGCCGAGCCTCGATGATCCGGTAGTCCAGAGCGCCCGTGCCCTGGCCG
Organism: Chloroflexota bacterium; assembly: GCA_034666965.1. GTDB lineage: Bacteria > Chloroflexota > Limnocylindria > Limnocylindrales > CSP1-4 > Chersky-267. Next base: position 2,880 of record JAXDKT010000123.1, read on the forward strand.
GCATCGACGACGAAGCGGCCCCCGGATCGTCCGCGCCGCGTTTGGATGAGACGGTCGGCCTCGAGGAGTCCCACGGCGAGCTGCACGGTGACGCGTCCGACGCCGAAGAGCTTGGCCAGCTCGCGTTCCGGCGGCAGCGCCTCACCCGGCCCCAGGAGCCCAAGGCCGATCTGGCGACGGATCTGGTCGGCGACGTATTCATGCGCGCGCTGCTGTTCGATGGCCGAGAACGGAGCGGACACGGCGATGTCCTGTCCCCGCCATTCATGCCCTGCCGCCCCTGCCCTCACTGGTGCTCCTCGAATCGCGGTGCGAACGCGCCAATGGCCTCGATGGTGGACCAGTCTATCCCTCCAACCGGGATCTGGGCCATCCCAAGTTGACAAGCCCGAAGGGAGGCCCGTAGCCTTAAGTACCTCATCTGAGGCCTTTAGACCATCACCGCCACGAGGTGCCCGTGACGAGCGTTCGCCCGGCCGATTCTGCGGTCTTTCATCGGGAGCTCGACCGCCTCTATCCCGTGATGGTCCGAGCGAAAGGCTATCGGGTCTTCGACGACGAGGGCAAGGAGTACATCGACGCGGTCGGCGGTGGTGCCGCCGTGAATGCCATCGGCTTTGGTGTCGATGAGGTCGTCAGGGCCGCCCAGCGGCAGCTGGAGATCCTGCCCTTCATCCACAACCAGAAGTTCACCAATCCACTCCAGGAGGAGCTGGCCGCGGAGCTGCTCCGACGCTGCCCGGAGTACGCCAAGGTCATCTTCTGCCAGGGCGGCGGCGAAGCCAATGAGACCGCACTGCGCCTGGTGCGGAGTTACCACGTCGAGCGCGGCGATCCCGAACGCTGGCGGGTCATCTCGGTCGCTCAGGCATACCACGGCTCGACGATGGCGACCCTTGCCCTGACCGGGCGGCCCGGTCTTCAGTATCCCTACGCTCCGTTCATCCCCGACTTCCCGCACATCCCACCGGTCGATCCGGAGGACGACCCCGACGGGCAGCTGGGGCTCCAGCGCCTCGAAGATTTGATCCGCGAAGCTGGCCCGGAGACGATCGCCGCTTATTGGTGCGAGCCCGTGACCGCCGCTGCCGGTCCCGGACGCCGCCCGCCGGACGGTTTCTTCCGTGGCCTCGACGCCCTCCGGAAGAAGTATGGCTTTGTGGTCGTCTTCGACGAGGTGGTGACGGGTATCGGCCGGACGGGAACATTCCTGGCCGCGGAGCAGCTGCCGATCGTTCCCGACATCGTCACGATCGCCAAGGGCCTTGGCGGTGGCTACGTCCCGATGGGCGCCGTGCTCTCATCCCGGGGCGTCTACGACGCGATCGAGCAAGGCTCACGCGACTTCTCTCACGGCTACACGTTCAACGGCTACCCCCTCGGCTGTGCCGTCGGCCTGGCGGTCCTGCGCTACCTCGACCAGCACGACCTGATCGAGCGGGTGGCCGCGATGGGACCGTCGGTCCTCGAGGTGCTGCGCGACACCCTGCTCGGGTTGCCCTTCGTCCACGCGGTGCACGGCCAGGGGTACCTGTTCGGCGTGACCTATCGGACGCCAGATGGGAGCTTTCTCGACCCGGCCCTCCGGGTGGCTCGCCGGATCGACGTGGCCGCCCTCGACCTCGGTCTGCTCACCTACTCGACCCAGCCGACCTCGGACGGCTACCGCGGCGATCAGACGATGCTGGCGCCGGCGTTCACGACGACGACCCAGGACTTCGACCGGATCGGCCAGCGCCTGCGGACGGCGATCCAACGAGTCGCGTCTGATGTTGAGGCCGGTGCCCCGCTGAACCTGGTCCTGGGGTGACTGGGCGGGCGCTCGGAGAGGTCGACTTCGTTTTGCTCGGCGTCCCCGACGTCAACGGGATGCTGCGCGGCAAGACGCTCACGCGAAGCGAGTTCGAGCGGGTCACCGAACGGGGCCACATGGCTCTGTCACGGCTGATCTTTGCGCTCGACTTCAGCGATGACCAGATCGACGGATTGCCCGAGTTCGGTCTGAGCTCAGGAGCCTCCGACATCCTGGTCCGCCCGGACCTCAGCACCCTGGCGCCACTGTCATGGCGACCGGGCTGGGCCATCTGCATCGGCACGCCGACCTGGTCGGATGGGTCGCCGGTCGGCGTCGCGCCGCGGGTGCTCCTGGAGCAGGTCCAGGCCGCCAATCCAGGGGTAACCGTCCGCGCCGCCCTCGAGTACGAGGTTCGGATCGTCTCGGCGGACGGTGGGCCCGTGACCGGCGGCCTCCAATACAGCCTCGTCGACGCCGCCCACCTGGCCGATCTCACGGAGGCCCTGTCGGCGGCGTGCGTCGCGCTCGGTATCGACCTTGGCGTCGTGCACACGGAGGGCGGCCACGGCCTGGTCGAGTTCAACGTCTCGCCGAGCGACGCCGTCCGGGCCGCCGATGAGGCGACCCTGCTGAAGACCTGCCTCAAGCAGCTGGCCAGGACGATGGGCCTCTCGGTCAGCTTCCTGGCCAAGCAGGTCGAGGGCGAGGAGGGCTCTGGAGGCCACCTCCACGTCTCGCTCTGGGACGGCCAGGGTCGGAGCCTCTTTGCCGGTGACCCGGTCCACGACGGCATCAGCGACCCGATGAGCCACGCGATCGCCGGCCTGCTCGAGCTCATGCCGGCCATGTCGCTGCTCTACAACCCGACGATCAACTCGTACAAGCGCGTCATCGAGCGTCTCTTCGCGCCGGTCACGGCGTCGTGGGGTCTCGACAACCGATCGACCGCGGTGCGCGCCATCACCGGCACACCCGAGTCGACGCGGGTCGAGATCCGGCGCCCGGGAGCGGACGCCAATCCATATCTGGTGCTCGCCGCGGCGCTCGGGTCGATGGCCCACGGCCTGAGCAAGGGCGTACCCGCACCTGCGCCGGCCACCGGCGACGCGTCGCAACCGCCGCCGGGCACGGACCGACTTCCGAGCTCGCTGGAGGAGGCCGTCCGGGTCTTCGAAGCCGACCCCGTGGCCCAGGCCGTTCTGGGCTCCGAGTTCAGCGACTACTTCGCCGCGACCAGGCGGTGGGAGCTGCGCGCGTGGCAGCGCACCGTGACGGACTGGGAGCGCGGGCGATATGGCCCGGTGGTCTGAGACAGGATGGACACGGCCATGGGCCTATGGTATAAAGGCTTGAGAACCAGCCCATTAGCTCATTTCCGAACTCCCGCTCGTCCCGGATGACGAGCGGTCCTGCTAGCGGGAAGGTGCCCATGGCCAGTCGGCTCTCTGTTTGCCTCGCCTTCGACTTTGACACGATGGCTGTCTGGCCGCTCTTCGGGATGACCAGCGGGCAGGCCCTGTCACGGGGCGAGTTCGGCGCAACCGTCGGGATCGGGCGGATCCTCGACCTGCTCAAGCGGCATGACATCAAGGCGACGTTCTACGTCCCGGGCTTTACCGCTCTGGCCTACGCGGTGGCCGCCAGGCGGATCCGCGACGAGGGTCACGAGATCGGGTTCCACGGCTACATGCACGAGTCGCTCGAGGGCCTCGACGAGGCCGGCGTCCGGCGCACGATCGACCTCGGGCTCGAGACGCACCACAAGGTCCTGGGTGTCCGCCCGGTAGGCTATCGAACGGTCGGCGGCGAATTCGGACCCCACCTCATCCCGCTCCTCGTCGAGTACGGCTTCGAGTACGAGTCGACGATGGGGACCAAGGACTTCTACCCGTTTCCGATCCGTCACGGCGACCGCTGGACCCCCGACGCGCCCTTCCAGTGGGGTCAGCCGACGCCGCTCGTCGGGGTCCCCTTCAGCTACGGCCTCGACGACATGCCGAACTTCGAGTTCGTGCCCGGCTGGGCGACGAACATGAAGTCGCCGCGCGAGTTCGGGCAGCACTGGCAGGCTGAGTTCGCCTACGCCTACGACAACTGCCCGGGCGGCATCTTCACGACCGACCTCCATCCGCAATGCATCGGCCGGGGCAGCCGAATCCAGATGCTCGAGGGGTTGATCGAGAGCATGAAGCAGCGCGACGGCGTGGTCTTCGAGCGGACCGGCGACTATGTCCGGCGCTGGGTCGCGGAAGGGGCGGCATCGTGACGGCCCGCCTGACGGTTTGCCTCTCCTGCGACGTCGACTCGATGGCCGTCTGGCCAACCGCCTTCGGGATCACCAGCCCGATGGCCATGTCCCGCGGCGAGATCGAGGGCGAGGTGGCCATCCCGCGGGTCCTCGACCTGCTCAGGAAGCACCAGATCCCGGGCACGTTCTTCGTGCCGGTTTTCACGATGATGGCCTTTCCCGATCCGATCCTGCGCATGCGCGACGAAGGCCATGAGATCGGCTTCCACGGCTGGATGCATGAGGCTCCGGCCGACTTCGATCGCGACGGGCTCCAGGAGGTGATGGACAAGGGCTTCGCCGGCCATCGCGAGATCACCGGCCTGCGGCCGACCGGATATCGCACGCCCGGCGCCGACATCACCCCGACGATGATCGATGCCCTGCTCGACAACGGCTTCCTGTACGAGGCGACTCTGTCGGCAGGCGACTTTCAGCCCTGGTACATCCGCCGGGGCGACCAGTTCGTGCTAGGCGAGCCGTTCCGGTTCGGGACCCCCAGCGAGCTCGTGGCGATGCCCTTCAGCTGGGCCCTCAACGACTTCCAGCAGGTCGAGTTCGTGGGTGGCTGGTCGACCACGATGAAGACCGCCGAGCAGCTCCGGGAGATCTGGCAGGCCGAGTTCGACTTCGCCTATGACCATGCCCAGGGCGGCGTGTTCACGATCTGCATGCATCCGCAGGCGATCGGCCGAGGCAGTCGGATCGCCATGCTCGACGACTTCATCACCTACATGAAGTCGAAGGACGGCGTCGTCTTCAGCCGGATCGGCGACTACGCCAGCCAGTGGAAGCGAGCCAATCCGCTCGAGGAGTGGGTCCCGCAGCACCCCGAGCTGACGGGTGGTTGGGCATTCGACGAAGGCGTCGTCAACCAGGGAACGTAGAGGAGGCACCGTCACATGAGATCTCGCCCAGTGCTGGCCCTGATGGCCGCCACGGCCATCCTGTCGGCCGCCTGTTCGGGCGCGACGCCGAGTCCGAGCTCGGGCGCTCCGACCACCGCCCCGACCGCGGGTGGCCCATCGGCCAGCGCCGCGGCCGGAGAGCCGATCACCATCGGCTTCGCGTTCGCCAAGAGCGGGTTCATGCAGCCCTTCGACGATGCCGCAGCCGCGGGCGCCGCCCTCGCCATCGAGGACATCAACAAGGCCGGCGGTGCCGGCGGGCGCCAGCTCAAGTCGATCTCCTGCGACACCAAGACGGACAAGGCCATCGCCGCCCAGTGCGCGACGGATCTCATCGGCCAGGGGGCGGACATCATCGTGCCCAGCTGCGACTTCGACTTCGGGGGTCCGGCTGCGATCGTCGCCCAACAGGCGAATCTGATCACGATCGGCTGCGTCGGCTCGCCGAAGTTTGGCAAGCAGGCGATCGGCCCGAACGCGTTCAACATCTCCACGCCGTCGTACGGCGAGGGTTCGCACGCCGCCGAATGGGCCAACCTCGAGAAGGGCTGGAAGACGGCCTACATGCTGACCGACACCTTCATCGACTACACCAAGGAGGTCAGCTCCGCCTTCAAGACGCGCTTCAGCGAACTGGCTGGCGCCGGCGGCATCGTCGGTGAGGACACCTTCACCAACTCGGACACCTCCGTGGCCGCGCAGGTCTCGCGAATCCAGGCGCTCGCCACCAAGCCGGACTTCATCTGGATCGCCACGTGCCCGCCTGGTGGCGCCTCGGCGACGCGCCAGATCCGTGCAGCCGGCATCGACCTGCCGATCATGTCCAACACGTGCATGGACGGCGAGTTCTGGCTCGCCTCGGTGCCGGGTCTCAAGGACTTCTTCTCCAATGACTACATCTGCACCTTCGGGAGCGACCCGCGCGCCGAGGTGAATGCCTTCTACGAGCGCTTCCGGGCAACGGTGGATCCGGCGGTCGCCGAAGGGTCGGCGAAGTTCGGAGCCGTCGGGTACAGCATCATCCAGGCGATCACCGCGGCCGTGAACAAGGCGGGGTCGACCGAGGCCGACGCCCTGCGCACGGCCCTCGAAAGCTTCAGCAAGGAGCCCACGCTGCTCGGTCCGACCACCTACTCCGCCGACCTCCATTACGATCCTTCGCGCCCCATGGCGATCCAGGAAGTAAAGGATGGGAAGCAGTCCTGCGTCACCTATTGGAGCACGCAGAAGCCGGTCGTCCCCGCCTCGTGAACGACGGTCTTGAGCGCGCTCATCGCATCAGCGTCTGAAGCAGGGCGCGCTCTCGCACCTTCGATCGACGTCACGGGCGTCTCGGTCGCCTTCGGCGGCCTGCAGGCGCTCCGTGGCGTCACCATGTCCGTCCATGGAGGCGAGATCGTTGGCTTGATCGGCCCCAATGGCGCCGGCAAGACCACGGCCCTCAACGTCCTGAGTGGCTTCGTACGACCGGACACGGGCAGTGTCCTGGTGGCCGGCGCTGAGGCCGTGGGATGGTCGCCCCAACGGTTCGCCCACCATGGCGTCTCGCGCACGTTCCAGAATCTTCGCCTCTTCGCCGGCCTGACCTTGATCGACAACATCGAGGTGGCCGGGGTGGCGGCCGGCCTCTCCAGGCGTCACGCACGGGAGCGCGCAATCGAGCTCCTCGACCAGATGGGCCTGGCCGGCCGTGCCGACCAGCTCGCGGCGAGCCTGTCCTACGGCGAGGAGAAGCTGCTGGCGATGGGCCGGGCGATCGCCATGTCGCCGCAGGTGCTCCTCCTCGACGAGCCGGCCGCCGGCCTCAACGAGTCCGAGACGGACCTGCTGGGCGAGTGGATCTCGCAGACCCGGACGACGCTCGGCTGCGGGATCCTCCTGGTCGAGCACGACATGCGCATCGTCATGACCCACTGCGAGCGGATCTACGTGCTCGACCACGGGCAGCTCATCGCGTCGGGCACACCGGCGACGGTGAGCGCCGACCCGAAGGTGATCGAGGCCTATCTCGGCAGCCCGGAGAACGAGACCGGTGCTTGAGGTCATCGACCTTCACGTCCGCTACGGCGCGATCAATGCGCTGCGCGGGGCAACGCTCTCGGTCGAGCGTGGCGAGCTCGTTGCCGTGGTCGGCCCGAACGGGGCCGGAAAGTCGACCTTGCTGATGACCATCGCCGGAGCCGTTTCGAGCGCGCGCGGCGAGATCAGGTTCCTCGGCCGCGAGATCGGCCGGTCGTCGCCCGAAGAACGTGTCCGGCAGGGCATCGCCCTGGTGCCGGAGCGGCGGCGGATCTTCACCTCGCTCACGGTTGCCGAGAACCTTCGGATCGGCATGAGCGCTCGCAGAGACCGGGCCGGGGCTATCCGCCAGCGCGACGAGCTGCTGACGATGTTCCCGATCCTCGGGGAGCGTTACGCGTCACCGGCGGGCCAGCTGTCGGGTGGCGAGCAGCAGCAGCTCGCGATCGCACGCTCGCTGCTGACGAAGCCCGAGCTCCTGCTCGTCGACGAGCCGTCGCTGGGCCTCGCCCCGCGCCTGGTCGCCCAGGTTCTCGGGACGCTGGTGGAGCTGCGCGACCAGGGCACGACGATCCTGCTCGTCGAGCAGAACGCCCTCAAGGCGCTCGCCGTCGCGAATCGGGCCTATGTCCTGAACCGGGGCGAGATCCGCGAACACCGGGCAACCAGCGAGTCCGGCACTGCGGCCAGCCTGTTCGACACGTATTTCGGGTTGCCGGCCAGTCCCCGACCCGAGGGTCAACCCTAGTGCAGATCGCACAGGCCGCCATCGACATCCTCAGCCTGGCCAGCGTGTACGCGCTGGTGGCCCTGGGCATCGCGCTCATCTTCGGTGTGATGCGCTTGATCAACTTCGCCCATGGCGAGCTGATCATGCTGGGCGGCTACACGATGTGGCTGTTGTCCGATCGGCCGTGGCCGGTCATGGTCTTCGGGACCCTGGCCGTGCCTGTCGTCGCGGCCCTGGCGATGGATCGCCTGGCGTTCAGGCCGGTTCGCGGGGCACCCGCCACCACGCTCCTGATCACCTCGTTCACGATCAGCTACTTCCTCCAGAACCTGACGATCCTGGTCGCCAGCAGCACCGCCAAGGGGGTGCCGCTGCCGCCGGTCGTCTCGGAATCGGTCCGGCTCGGTGCCCTCCGCTTCCCGTTGCTGAGTGCCGCCACCACGATCGGTGCCGCCGTCCTCCTGCTCGTCTTGGCCCTGTTCCTGCGGTCGACGAGCCTGGGCATCCAGATGCGCGGCGCCGCGGAGGACTTCATGATGGCCCGGCTGCTGGGCGTCCGCTCCAACATCGTCGTTGCGGCCGCGTTCGCGATCAGCGGCTTCCTGGCCGGTGTCGTGGCCCTGATCGTCGTTGCCCAGACCGGCGTGGTCTCGCCCACGATGGGCCTGTCCGTGACGCTGGTTGGCTTCGTGGCGACCGTGATCGGGGGCATGGGCAGCATCGCGGGCGCGGTCCTGGGCGGCTTCGTCCTGGGCGTCGTGAGCGTGGTCCTCCAGATCGTGCTGCCGCTGGGACTGACCCCCTACCGCGACGCCTTCGTGTTCGCCTTCGTCATTGCCGTCCTCCTGCTCCGGCCGAAGGGGCTCATTGCCGCGCGGACCGGGGAGCGGGTCTGATGGCGACCGCCCGAGGGCTGATCAGGGACTCGATCACGCCGACCGGCCTGATCCTCATGGTCACGGTCCTCGCCGCGCTGATCGGCCTCTTCGGCGGACCCGTCCTGACCCGGGTCGCGGTGGTGGCCCTGGTCAACGTGGTCATCGTCGTGGGCATCTACATCTTCGTCGGGACGTCCGGGGTGCTGTCGTTCGGCCACATCGGGTTCATGGCCGTCGGGGCATACGCCGGAGCGATCCTCACGATCCCCCACGCGCAGCGATCGATCCTGCTGCCGAGCCTGCCCGCGTTCCTGCAAACGCCGACCCTGCCGACCCTCCCGGCGATCGTCATCAGCGCCCTGGTCGCGGCGGCCGTGGCGTTCGCGGTCGCGATCCCCCTCGTCCGCCTTGCCGGGTTGCTCGCCGGGATGGCGACCTTCGCCCTGCTCCAGATCGTGTACGTCGTCACCAACAACTGGAGCGAGGCGACCGGGGGCACGGCCGGCGTCCTGGGCATCCCGCTCGATACGACGATCGCCTCGGCCGCCATCGCGGCCGCGCTGGCGATCCTCGTCGCGTACCTGTTCCAGCGATCGGCGGTCGGGTTGCGCCTGCAGGCATCCCGGGAGGACGAGATCGCGGCGGCCGCCCTGGGGATCTCGGTCTTTCGCGAGCGTCTCGCGGCCTTCGTGCTGAGTGCGGCCGTGGTCGCCGTCGGCGGTTTCCTGTACGGGCACTTCTTCGGCACGATCAGCCCCACCAGCTTCTACGTCCCGGCGACGTTCGCGACCCTGTCGATGCTCGTCATCGGCGGGATCCGGAGCCTGTCCGGGGCGGTGATCGGGGTGCTCATCGTCTCGACCCTGTCCGAGGCCCTGGTCCGCGTCGAGGCCGTGACCGCGGTGAGCGCGCTGCGCGAGCTGACGATGTCCCTGGTCACGCTCGCGATCCTCATCCTTCGGCCGGGCGGTCTCACGGCCGGGCGGGAGATCGGCGACCTCTGGCGACGGGGCCGGACGCGGCCCCCGACGATCACGACCGGATCCACGGACACGTTCGAGTCATCCCCGAAGGAGTAGAACCGATGGAAACGCTCAAGGTGGCTGCCATCCAGACCACGGGCAGCTCGGACAAGGCCGCGAACGTCGCCCAGGCGGTCGCCCTCATCGAACGGGCCGCCGGCGAGGGCGCGCGACTCGGCGTCCTGCCCGAGATGGTCAACTGGATCGGACCGGATGAGGGCTTCGGCGCGATCGCGGAGCCGATTCCGGGGCCCACGACCGAGGCCTTCCAGAACGCCGCCCGCCGGAGCCGGATTTCGCTGATCGCGGGGAGCATCGCCGAGAAGGGCGATGGAACGGACAAGAGCTACAACACCTCGGTCGCCATCGACGCGAACGGCGAGATCGTGGCGAAGTACCGCAAGATCCACATGTTCGACGTCGCCATCGGCGACCAGGTCAACGAGACCGAGTCGGACTTCATCGAGGCCGGCACGGAGGTCGTGGTCACCGAGCTCGAGGGCCATCGGATCGGGCTGTCGATCTGCTACGACCTCCGGTTCCCGGAGCTCTTCCGGGCCCTGGCGGACGCGAACTGCGACATCATGGTCGTCCCGGCCGCGTGGTACCTGTTCACCGGCAAGGACCACTGGGAGGTCCTCGTTCGGGCGCGGGCGATCGAGAACCAGGCCTACGTCATCGCGGCCTGCATGTCGGGCCGCCATCCGGCCGGCGTGGCCTACGGGCGCTCAATGGTCGTCAACCCCTGGGGGACCGTCCTCGCCACCGCCCAGGATGGGCCGGGGTGCGCAATCGCGGAGGCCGACTTCGACGAGCTGGCCCGGGTGCGTCGCGAGCTGCCGGCACTCGCCTCGCGCCGGCTCCGGGCGACCGCGTCGGTCCGTGCCTGAGTCGGCGGACCGTCGCAGCGGGCTGCCAGCGGAACCGGGCGTCCGTTTCGGGTTCGGCCTGATCAACTGCCAGCGGCTGTCGACCGAGACCCGCTCGGACGTCGAGCTCTACGCCGAGGCGATCGCGCTCGCCCAGCATGTCGAGGCGCGCGGCTTCCATTCGGTCTGGTTGACCGAGCACCACTTCTTCGACGATTCGTACCTGCCCGCGATGCTGCCGCTGGCGGCGGCGATCGGCGCCCGGACGAGCACCATCCGGATCGGAACGGGCGTGCTGCTGGCCCCCCTGTACCACCCGATCCGGCTGGCAGAGGACGCCGCCACCACCGATCTGATCGCCGGCGGACGGCTGATCCTGGGCCTCGGCGCCGGCTGGATGGAGCGTGAGTTCGAGACGCTCGAAATCGACTACGAGGGACGGCACCGCGCCCTGGGCGGGACGATCGCGGCGCTGCGCACGGCCTGGGGACCCTACAGCCAGTCGCCGGTCACGCCCAAGCCGGCCCAGCGAGGCGGTCCGCCGATCTGGATCGGGGCCGGCTCCGAGACGGCGCTCCGGCGGGCCGGCCGCGTCGCGGACGGCTATCTCGGCAACTACTACGCGGGGCCCGAGGAGTTCGGCCGCAAGGTCGACATCGTGCTCGAGGAGGTCGACCGCCGGGGCGCCCGCGACGCGTTCGACGTGGGCTTCCAGTTGCCCGTCGCGGCATTGCCGTCGGGCGCCTGGGAGGCCGTGCGCGAGAGCGTCCACCACGTGCTCTACAAGTACGATCAGCACGACCGGCGCACGATTGCGGCCGACGGCTCGATCCTGCCACCACCACCGTTGGACGCCGAGTCCGAGCGCGAGCGTCGAAGCCGAGGCCTGTTCGGCACGCCGGCCGAGGTCGCCGACGGGATCGCCCGCTACGTCGAGGCGGCCCGTGGCCGGCTGCTGTTCGTCGCCCGGATGTACTGGCCCGGCATCGACCCGGGCCTCCAGCGCGAGCTCATCGACGTGTTCGCGGCGGAGGTCATGCCCAGGTTTCGCTAGAGCGCGGGCCCCGGGCCGTCGCGGACTGGGCCGCTACTTGATCGCCAGGGGGTTGACCGGTGAGCCCACGGCGTGGGTGAACTCGATCGGCGGCCCGGCGAACAGGAACTCGTAGACGCCGTCGGCGGCGCAGTCGGCCGCGAGCGCCTCGAGGTCGAACACCTCGCCGAACATCATGCCCATGTCCCGGATGAGGACCAGGTGGAGCGGGTACATCTCGCCTCCGCTCTCGGCGGGCATCGCTTCGATCCCGAAGTTGTCGGCGCACACGGCCGCGACGTCGCGGGTGCGGAGCCAGTCGCAGCAGGCCATCCCCAGACCGGGCTCGCCGGCGATCCAGCCGAGTCGATCTCGGTCGGTCAGGAACTTGCGCCACCAGCCGGTCCGAATGAGCACGATGTCCCCGGCACGGACCTCCACGCCCTCGGCGGCGCAGGCGGCGTCGAGGTCGGCGGGCGTGATCACCTCGGCCGGCTGCAGCCAATCGACCCCCTTCAGGCGGGCGATGTCGAGGAGCACGCCGCGGCCCGCGATCCCGTTCCTCGCCGCCTTGTCGATGCCGTCCCGTGACGCACCGTGGGCGGTGATCGTGTCGGCCGCAAAGCCGTTGTAGAGGTGGTCGTCGTAGTAGACGTGGGCGAGCGCGTCCCAATGGGTCGCGGCCTGGAGGGGCATGAACACCCAGTCGTCGGTGAAGCGGAACGAGCCCATGCCCATGTCGATCCCGGTCTCCGACATCAGCCGGACGGGGTTGTTCCGGAAGGTGCCGGGCTGGGGCCCGTTCGAATCGAACGGGATGCCCAGCGAGAAGATCTTGCCCTGACGGATCAGGCCGCCGGCGGCCACGATCCGCTCGGGCGTGATCAGATTGAGCGCACCGCGCTCGTCCTCGGGACCCCACCGGCCCCAGTTCCCCAGGCGCCGGCCGACCGAGCGGAAGTCCTCCATGGTGCAACCCTCCGCGTTCAGCGCACGCTGTCGTCGAGTGGCCAGCCGAGCTTCTCGTAGATCCGGCGCCGCCCGACCTTGTCGTTCTCGAGCTCCTGGCGGGCGTACTTGGCGACGACCGGGGCGTGCTCGGCCGGCACGGCGATGACGCCATCGCCATCGGCGACCACGATGTCGCCCGGGCGGATGAGAGCGCCGCCGATGCTGACGGGCACCTGGGTGGTGTCGTACTCCGCGCGACCCTGAACCATCTTCTGGGCGGGATAGGCGCAGAAGATCGGGAACTTCTGCATGGTGCACTCGTCGCGATCGCGGACGCCGCCGCTGGTCACCACGCCGGTCGCGCCGGCGGCAAACCACTCCAGCGAGTTGTTCGAGCCGATCTCGCCAAGATCGAGGCCGGCCGACTCGACGATCACGATCTCACCCGGCTGCAGGTCGCCCACGAGCGGGATCCCGTACAGCTCGCCGTACCAGAAGTCGTAGGCCCAGCGGGTGTACTCCTCGGGCGTGAGCGCGGGCACCTGCTTCTCGGACGGCCTGAGCCGAATCGTGCGGGCGATCCCGGTCGCCTTCGCGCCGGGGAAGAGGGGCCCGATCTCGGGCGAGACGGTGCCCTTCGAGGGCAGGCCGGCCCAATCCATCCCGTCGCGGACGTCGGCGACGCGCAATCCCTCGAACAGGGCCAACAACTCAGCAGGCTGCATCAGTTCCTCCTTGTGCAATCGGTGGTCTTCGCCGCCCGGTGGGCGGAGACGTTGAGCCATGGTGTCAGGCGCCGTGGCCTGGTTCAGCCACGGACATAGGCGACCTTGAGACGGGTGAAGAACTCCTGGGCCGAATGACCGATGGAATAGGCGCCCAGGCCGCTGTCCTTCACGCCCCCGAACGGGACGTGGGGTTGGCTGGCGTTGCCATGGTTCACGTGGACCATGCCCGTCTCGGCGCCGCGAACGAACTCCAGCGCGACGCCGATGTCGCGGGCGAAGACCGCCGAGGCCAGGCCGTAATCGCAGTCGTTGGTCACGGCGATCGCCTCGGCCACGCCCCGGACTTGGCCGACCGACAGGACCGGGCCGAACACCTCCTCGCGCGCGATCCGCATCGTCGGCAGCACGCCGGCGAGGATGGCCGGTGCGACGTAGTTCCCCTCCGGAGCGTCCGTCCGCCCGGTGGCCACGACCGCGCCCTCGCCGATGCCCACGGCGATGTACCCCGCAACGCGACGCCTGTGCGCCGCGGAGACCAGGGGACCGACCTTCACACTGGGATCGGTCCCGGGCCCGACAGTCAGCCGGTCGAAGTCCGCGGCGAGACGCTCGGTCAGCTCATCGGCGATCGGCTCGTCGGCCAGGACCCGGCTGATCGCGGTGCAGCGCTGGCCGGAGCACTGGATCGCGGCCGACACGATCTCGGGAACGGCCCGATCGAGGTCCGCCGACGCGTCGACGTAGACGGCGTTCTTGCCGCCCAGCTCGAGCTGGACCGGGACCAGGTTCCGAGCGGCGATCTCGGCGATGGCGCGCCCGGCCGTCGTCGAGCCCGTGAACGAGATCGCCTTGACGAGCGGGCTCGCGACGAGCGCCGCGCCGGCCCCGTCCCGATCGCCGCAGATGACGTTGAGGACGCCCGCCGGGAGTCCCGCCTCGGCCGCCAGGTCCGCCAGCGCGAGTGCCGTCAACGGCGCCTCCATCGAAGGCTTGCACACCACCGCGTTGCCGGCCGCGAGGGCCGGCGCGATCTTGCGCACCGGGGAGACGATCGGGAAGTTCCAGGGCGTGATCGCCAGCACCAGCCCGACCGGGACGCGCATGGTGACGACCAGGGTCCCGGGCACGCTGCTGGGGATCGACTCGCCGGTCAGGCGCTGCGCCTCGCCGGCCATGAACGCGATCTCGGCGGCCGCGCGGTCCACCTCGCCGAGGCTCTCTGCGAGCGGCTTGCCCATCTCCGCGGTGGCCGTGGCGGCAAGCCGGGTGCGATTGGCGAGCAGCGCCTCCGCCCAGCCACCCAGGATCCTGGCCCGCTCCTGGGGCGGCGTCCGGGCCCAGCCCTCGCCGGCGGCGGAGGCCGCTGCGACGGCCTCCTCGACGTCGGCGGCGCTCGAGAGCGGCACCGTGGCGAGGACCCGCCCGGTCGCGGGGTCGACGACCTCGGAGATGCGTGCCGAAGCGGCCCGCTCGCCGGCGATTCGGTTGCCCTCCGCCACGGGCGTGGGGTTGGCGGCCGAGCTGTAGTCGATCGTGGCGCTCATGGCCTCGGAACCGGGGGCTGGCCCGGAGCCGGAATGATATTCAGCTTCTCGTCGATCCAGGTGCGGTCCCAGGCGCCACGATCGATGGCGTCGCAGATCCGCTGCTCGTTCTCCAGCAGAGCCAAGGCCGCGCTCAGCACGGTGGCCACGCGCTCCGCCGGGACGAACACCACGCCGTCCTGATCGGCGACGACGACGTCACCGCCGCGCACGACCGTGCCGCCGATCGAAACCGGGCCGCCGATTTCGCCCGGTCCGTCCTTGTAGGGGCCCAGATGGGTGACCGCGCGGGCGTACACCGGCAAGCCCAGTGCCTCGATGTCGGCCACGTCGCGGACGGCGCCGTCGACGACCAGCCCGGCCAGCTGGCGGGAGCGCGCATAGCGAACGATCAACCCGCCGAGGATCGCGCGGTCGGCGTGCCCGCCGCCATCGATCACCAGGACGTCGCCCGGCTCGGCCAGATCGAGCGCCTTGTGGACGACGAGGTTGTCGCCGGGCCGCGTTCGTACGGTCAGGGCTGGCCCGAACAGCCGGCGAGGAGCGGTGGCCGGGACCGCCATGATCCCGGGCGCTCCCCCGACCCGGCCCATCACGTCCGAGATCGCGCTCGTCGGGAGGGCCTGCAGCGAGCTCGCCTCCGCGGGCAGGCCAGCCGCGCGGGGGAAGATGATGCAGTCCACGCTCAAGATGTCTCCTCCGACCGTGAGCCATCGCCGGGCTGATCGGACGGCTGCGCCTCCGCGCCGAGGAAGGCCGGCAGGGCGAGGTCGAGCTCACCCGCGAGCGTCGTCAACGCGGCCGCCGTGGAGGCGGTAATCGGGATGCCGGTCCGCCTGGTGTTCGCCAGCGCCATCTCCTCGATGTCGCCGGGCAGCAGCACCCGCTCGCTCCCCGCGGCGGGCGGCAGCGCCGCGACCTCGGCGACGAACTCCTCGATCCGGGGCAGGAACGAGCCGGCGAGGTCGTCCGGACGGATGGCCAGGAAGACGTGGCCGACGTTCTGCGGTCGAGACCAGTCCTCGTACATGTCGCCGATGTGGCGCCCGAAGTCGGCCCCGGCCACGATGCCGCACAGGATGTCGATCATCATCGCGAGCCCGGAGCCCTTCGGGCCACCGAAGGGCAGGACCGATCCGGCCAGGGCCGCCTCGGCGTCGGTCGTCGGGACGCCGTCGGTGTCGATCGCCCAGCCCGCCGGGATGGCCCGTCCGTCCGCGGCCGCGACGATGATCTTCCCGCGCGCCGTCGCGCTGGTGGCCACGTCCATCACGATCGGCGGGCCGTCACGGCGCGGCACCGCGATCGCGAACGGATTCGTGCCGACGGCGCGGCTGCGGCCACCGAAGTAGGCCATCGTCACCGGCGCGTTGCTCGCGGCGATGGCCACGAAGCCGCGCCCGGTGGCCCGCCGCGCGTAATAGCCGAGGGCGCCGGCGTGGTTGCTGTGGTGGACTCGGGCCATGCCCAGGCCCAGATCGGATGCGAGCTCGATCGCCGCATCGATCCCGGCGCATGCGGCCAGAGCCCCGACGCTGTTGTGGGCATCGACGGTCGCGACCGCGCCGCGCTTTTCGACGGTCGGGGTCGCCGCCGCGTCGACCATTCCCTGGCGCAGTCGCTTGACGTAGATCGGCAGCCGGACGACCCCGTGCGAGCCGATGCCCCGGCCATCCGCATCGACCAGGGTGTCGGCGACGAGGCGGGCGGTGTCGGCGCCGAGCCCGCACGCGCGGAGGGCGTCCGTGGCGAAGTCGAGCAGATCCACGGCCGAGGCACGCGCCTGGCTGCTCGCGGAGGCCGCCATCAGCGGGCCTGCTCGAGCAGCTGACGGAGGTCCGCCGCCTCCGCCTGGCGTGGATTGGCCTGGACGTTGTCGCTGCGCAGGGCGATCTCGATGACGCGTTCGCGATCGTTGTCGTCGAAATCGAAGTCCCGCAGCCGGGCTGTCAGGCCCAGATCGCGGCAGAGCGTGGCCACGAGACCGGAGAAGGACTGCCCGTCGCCGCCAAACGCACCCGACAGGCGCGCGTAGCGGCCGGGGTCGACGCCCTCGTTGTAGGCGCACATCGGGGCCAGGAGCATCGCCACGCCGACCCCGTGGGGCACGTGATTCGTGGCCCCGAGCGGGACGGCCAGAGCGTGGGCCAGACCAAGTCGGGTCGAGTTCGCGGCAAGCTCGGCGATCGAGCTCGCCGCCAGCATGCCGCCCCGGGCAACGAGGTTGCTGGGATCCTCGGCCGCGGTCCGGAGGTGCTCGCCAACGAGGGCCACGGCGTGGAGGGCCATGCCCTCCGATACGGGGTTGTTCCAGACGCTCCCGTACGACTCGACCGCGTGGGCCAGCGCGTCGAGACCCGTGCTCGCCGTGAGAGTGGCCGGCAGACCCGTGGTCAGCGACGCATCGAGCAGCGCGAAGCGAGGCATGATCCGCATCGAGGCGAGCGATACCTTGACGCCCGCCACAGGGTCGCTCAGGACCGCGAAGCGGGTGACCTCGCTGCCGGTGCCCGCCGTCGTGGGGATCGCGATCGTGGGCAGCGGATCGGTCGGGACCTTGTCCGGCCCGACGATGTCACGAACGGGCAGCCCGGCCGCGGCCGCCGCGGATGCCGCCTTGGCCGCGTCCATCGCGCTGCCGCCGCCAAGCCCGATCACGCCGTCGTGACCGCGCTCGCGGAGGAGCCCGGCCATCCGGTCGACCGCCGCCATCGTCGGATCCGGCTCGACCTCGGCGAAGAGCTCGTGGCGAATGCCCGCGGCGGTGAGTACTCCCGTCACGCGTTCGGGGATGGGCGTCGCGGCGAGGCCGCGGTCGGTGACCACCAGGGGATAGCTCACGCCCGCCTCGGCGAGCAACGCCGGCAGCTGGAGGAGGGCGTCAGCGCCGTAGACGATCGTGGTCGGCAGCGCGTAGCGGGCGAGGCGCAGAGGATCGCGCGGGCGCGCCTGCGGTTTCTCCTCCATCAGCTGACCTCCGTGCTCGGCGCGATCGCCGCGGGCTGATGCGCACCGACCGGGATCGAAACGGGCGAGCCCGCTGGGGGTGCAGGCGGGCTCACCCGCGTAGGCATACTAGCATACGGTATGCCAACACGTTTGGACGGAGCCGCCTAGCGAGATTGGCGGCTGGCAAGCAGCAAGCCGCCGCGGGCCATGTACAGGCCGACGAGGATGACCAGCCCATAGACCACCCGCAGCTCGCCCTGGTGCAGGCCGAGCACCGGCGTGAGAGCGCCCAGGAGGGTGATCGTCAGGGTTCCCGCGATCGTGCCCCAGTAGGAGCCGCGGCCGCCCTCGATCGCGGCGCCGCCGAGCAGCACCGCGGCGATCGAGCCGAACAGGTACGGCTCGCCGATGGTGGGATAGGCCGCCCCGAGGAATCCCGCCAGGAGGACACCGGCGAACGCCGCCATCGCCCCCGAGACCACGTAGGTCAGGACCCTGGTGGACGGCACGTTGATGCCCGACAGGCGGGCGGTGCGGTCGTTGGTGCCCACCGCATAGATCCGCCGGCCGATGATCGTCTTCGACAGGACCGCGCCGGTGGCGCACGCCAGGATGCCCCACAGGACCACGATCAGGGGCAGCGGGCCGATGCTCGACGAGACGATGGTGTTGGCCAGCTCGGGCACGGCGGAATACAGGTTGCCCCGGCCGAACTCGAGCAGGTAGCCCTGGACCAGGCCGCCGACCGCGATGGTCATGATGATCGGCGACACGCCCAGCGCCACCACGCCGACCCCGTTGACCATCCCGATGAGCCCGCCCAGCACCACGATCAGGACGATGGCAACGCCGCCCGGCAGGTCCCCGAAGTTGCCCAGCTGGATGGCCCCGAAGGCCAGCACCCAGGGCACCGACAGGTCGATCCCGCCGGCCAGGATGACCAGCGTCTGGCCCAGCGCGGCGAGGCCGATGAAGGCGGCGAAGGTCAGCTGGGTGTTGAGGTTCCCGCCCGACAGCAGGTAGGGCGCGAAGCCCAGGGCGAGGGCCAGCAGGATCGCCGTCAGCAGATAGCTTGCGACGGTCGGCGCGTGGGCCGTCAACACTTCACGGCCGCGAGGGATGTCGAGGTGCATCAATCCTCCTCGAGTCGGCGCGCGAAGTGACGCAGGGCGACCATCCCGATCAGGAGGCAGCTGGTCACGATGTACGCGAACGTGGGCGTCAGGCCGAGCACGGCCACCACGCCGCGCAGAACCAGCAGGATCAGCGCGCCCACGACCGTGAGGCCGATGCCGCCCGCTCCGCCCATCAGGCTCGTGCCGCCGATCACGATCGCCGCGATCGAGGGCAGGATCAGGGCGTCGCCGGCGAGCGGCAGGCCGGTGGTCGTCGTGGCGCTGAGCCACAGTCCGGCGGCCGCGGCGAACCCGCCCGTCGCCGAGAATGCCGCGATCTTGACCGGATAGCTCCTCACCCCGCGAAGCCTGGCCCGCGCCTCGTCGCCACCGACCGCAAACAGGCTCGTGGCGAAGGGGGTCCGGCGAAACACGAGCCAGGCGCCGACCAGAATGACCAGCAGCCAGATCGAGTTGGCCAGGCCGGCGGACTTGCCCACCGCCAGGTCGGTGATCTCGGCCGGCACGGTTCCGCCATCCTTGGGCAGGACGACCAAGGCCAGGCCGCTGTAGATGGACCAGGTGGCCAGCGTGGCGATGAACGGCGGCAGACGGCCGAAGGTGACCAGGATCCCGTTGATCCCACCGGCGATCAGGCCGACCCCCAGGATGCAGACCACCGCGGCCCACGGACCGCCCGGGAAGGTGCTCGCCTGGGTGGCCAGGAGCGCACTCGACAGGCTCACGATCCCGCCGACCGAAAGATCGATGCCGCCCACCAGGATGGCCAGGGTCTGACCGCAGGCGACGAGGATGAGCGGCATGCCGGACTGGAGCTGATACCCGACCTGGGCCGGATCCAGGACCGCCGGCTCCATCGCCCCGTACACGGCCACCAGACCGACGAGCAGGATGAATGGCAGCGCGCCCAGCAGTTCGGCCCGTCGCCGTCGGCTGGCCGGGAGTCCCCGCAGCGCAGCGCGCAACGGCTGCAACATGGGCATCAACTCGCGGCCGCGGGCGCGATTTCCGCTCCGATCGCGACCTTCAGGATGTTGTCTTCGCTCAGGGAGCCAGCCTCGAGGACCTTGCCGACCTGGCCCTCGACCATCACCGCGATCCGGTCGGACATGTTCACGAGCTCGGCGAAGTCGCTCGAGTAGAAGACCAGGCTGACGCCCTCGCGGGCCAGGCGGAACATCATCTCGAAGATCTGGGCCTTCGTGCCGACGTCCACGCCCCGCGTGCAGTCGTGGAGGAGGAGCACCTTCGGCCGGGCCAGGAGCGCCTTGCCCAGGACCACCTTCTGCATCATCCCGCCGGACAGCTGACTGGCGGCATGGTCGAGGCGCCGGTCGGGTAGTCCGAGCTCGGTCGTGATCGCGGAGACGTCGGCGCGAGCCCGGCGATCGTCGAGCCAGCCGCCCAGTCGACCGTACCGGCCGAGACTGGCGAGGGCGACGTTGAACAGGATCGACTGAGGCAGGAGCAGGCCTTCCTTCTGGCGATCCTCGGGGACGAGCATGATCCCCGACTTGATGGCCGAACCGGGGTTGCCCGGGTTGTACACCCGGCCGTCGAGGACCATGCTGCCCTTGCTCGGCAGATCGCCCGCCAGCCCGAGGAGCAACTCGCGCTGACCGTGGCCCTCCAGCCCGGCGATCCCCAGGATCTCGCCCTTGCGGACGGTCAGCGACAGGGGGCCGACCCGCCGGGTGGTCCAGTCGCGGACCTCCAGCGCGACCTCCTGCGAAGACGAATCGGCGCGCTCGGGGTAGAGCCGTTCGAGGCGGCGTCCCAGCATGTGGGCCACGAGCTGGTCGTCGCTGAACTCCGCCGTCCGGCCGCTGGTCACGGTCGCGCCGTCGCGAAGAATGGTCACCGTGTCGCAGACTTCTCGGATCTCGCGCAGACGGTGGGTCACGAACAGAACGACGGCCCCGCTGCGGGCTGCGTCGCGGGCCTTGCCCAGGACCCAGCGGCTCTCGTCGGGCGGCAGCGCCGACGTCGCCTCGTCGAAGATCAGGACGCGATGCGGGAGCGACAGGGCGCGCACGATCTCAAGGATCTGGCGCTCGGCGAAGCTCAGAAGCTGAACCGGGCGACCGACGTCGATCGGTGGCGCTCCGTGCTCGCGCAGCAGGGCTCGGGCATGGGCCTCGAGACCCCGCCCAGTAAGCCGCGCACGTACCCCGAGTGACCGTCCGATGGCCAGGTTCTCGGCCCCGGTCAGGGTCGGGATCAGGCTCAGCTCCTGGTAGACGGTGCTGATGCCGGCCCGCTCGGCGAGGCTCGGCTGGCCGAGGCCGAGAGCCGTCCCCCCGAGGGCGATGCTGCCGGCGTCGGGCGCGACGACGCCGCTCAGGATCTTGATGAGACTGGACTTCCCGGCGCCGTTTTCGCCGAGCAGACCGTGAACCTCGCCGGCGACGGCCTCGAGGTTCGCTCCGGCCAGGGCGACCACCTTGCCGTAGGCAAGGCGTACGTCCGTGACCCGCAGCCAGTCCCCATCGCCGGAGCGCGGCATGGGTCCGCGATCCTGGATTGCCGGGTCTGAAGCTGCCATGTCGGTGTTGAGACCTCCGCAAACTCCGTCCACGCACCCCGGTGGCGCAACAGGCCGGCGCCGACGACGCCGGCCTGTTGACCGTTTTCCGACTAGGAGCGCGGAGGAACCTCCGTCAGATGCATCCCGTTACTTGGTGCCCAGCGCGATCTCCGGCGTGATGCCGTAGTCGGCCGAGTCGACGGGCAGGGCAAGGTCGGGGTTGAGATCGGGGAAGTAGTCGACTCCGACCTTGAGGGGCAGGAGCTTCTGCTTGAACTGGATGCTGGCATTGACGTCGGGCCCGCTGAAGTAGTTGGTGTCCGACGCGTACTCGACCTTGGGCAGCGTCTCGCCGCTCAGGATCCTGACGACGTTGTCCAGAGCCGTGACGCCGATCCACGGCGGCGCGCTCCAGTAGAAGCACGGGGCGGAGGCCTGCTCGCAGGCGATCGCCGAGGCGTTGGTGTAGAAGCATGTCTGAGGAATGATCTTCGTGCCCAGCTTCTGCATGACGCTGATGCCGCTCGAGCAGTAGCCGATGCCGAGGACACCCACGACGTCGGGGTACTTCGAGAGCAGGTTGGACATGGCCTGGGTACCGGGCCCCTCCGCGGCGCCGCTCGCGTACTCCGCGACGACCGACAGGCCGGGGCAGCTGGCCTTGAAGTAGTCGTTCCAGCCCTTGACGAATGCGTCGCCGAGAGGCGAGCCCGCGGCGCCGATGTCCTGGAGCAGGGTGCCCTTGCCACCGGTCACGGAGCACATCCAGGCGGCCATGTCGTACGACTGGTCGGCCCAGTTGCTCAGGACCAGCTGGTAGCCGCACGCCTCGGTGGCGGTCTGGTCGAAGGTGTAGACCAGGATCCCCTGGTCGCAGGCCTGCTTGATCGTCGGGTTGAGGGCCGTCGCCGAGCGCGCTTCCATGACGATGGCGTCGGGCTTCGACAGGATGATCCGCTGCAGGTCGCCGGTCTGGGCGACGACGTCGAACTCGCTCTGGACGTAGTTGAGCTCGACGGTGTCCGGGTACTTGGTGGCGACTCGATGCTTGAGGTCGTTGACCATCTGCACGCGCCACTGGTTGCCGATGTTGTCGTTGCTGAACGCGATCTTGAATTTCTTCTGGGCGCCCGAGCCCGCGGGGGCTTGGGAGGCGGAACCGGACGCGGCCGGGTTGGTCGCGGCGGGGCTCGAGCCGGTCGACGAACACGCGGCCGCCACCACAACGAGCGCAAGAGACAGCACCAGCAGCTTGCCGGGGTTCGGGAAGCGGGCACCGCTCCTCCGATGACCGGCCCTCATCTGGTCACTCGCCACCATTCACCTCCTCGGGCTGGAGCTGGACTCCAGCGATGCGAACGGGTGCGGTTCCGTCACGGGCCCGCTCCTCGACCCCGCGATCGGATGCTGGGGCGACCGTGGTATACCACATGCCGGCATGGCACCGCAAGCCTTTCGCAACAGTCCGCCGCCAGCGGTGGATGGGCCGCCTCCCGGCGGTGTCGCAGGCCGGGACGGTCGCGGGCTCGGTCGCCCTGTTTGGGCTCCGGATCTGACCGCGCGAGCGGGTGCGGACCGACGCTATCTCGGTCGATGCCCTCTCAGTGGGTCGCGGCGATCTCAGCCGACGCGGCGGCCTTGGTGGCCCGGGCTCGGAGCGTCTCGAGGAGCATCTCCTGGCCGTTGGTGAGATGGCCATGGAGAGCCGCCAGCGCGGTGTCGAGGTCGCCCGCGGCGATGGCCGCAGCGATGGCCCGGTGCTCGGCCAGGGTCTGATCGATCCGCTCCTGGGAGAGCATCGTGAGCCGATGCCGTCCCAGGTCGATCTGGAGGTCGACCGTGCGGTAGGCGGCGACGATCCGGCGGTTGCTCGACAGTCCCACGATCCGGCTGTGGAAGCTGCGGTCGACCCCGAGATACTCCTCGTGGCGAGCGGCCGGCACCGAGTCGCCGAAGCGATCGAAGTAGGTCGATAGCTCCTGGGCCGTGGTGGGATCGTTGTCCTCGACGATGTGCCGAACACCGGCCGGCTCGAGCAGGCTGCGCAGCTCGAACAGCTCCTGGATGTCGCGCGGTCGGAGGACGGCGACCGTCCAGCCAGTTCGGCCGCGGGGATCGACCAGCCCGGTGGAGACCATCCGCTGGAGGGCCTCGCGGATCGGTGTCCGGCTGACGCCCAGCTGTTCCGCCAGCCGACGGTCGGTCAGCCGGTCGCCGGGGGCCAGTTCGCCGGCCACAACCGCGTTCACGAGCTCGGTGTAGACCCGGTCGGTCAGCGACGGGAGGCGCACGTTAGCGATCGGTCGCACGCCATGCCTCCCTCTTCCCACCGTGCGCGAGTCGGCGACGAGTACCGATCATCCTTGACGAGACCCCCCGCCGGCAAGTCGCATCTGCAGATTACCGAGCCGCGGCGACCTCCGTGTCGCCTGTAGGAGCTGCCTCGGCGACCTGGGAGGCAGCTAGCGCTTCCAGGGCCGTGACGATCGCTGAATGGTCGGCATCCGCCATGCCCCGGGCCAGCAGTGAGCCGAACAGGTCGAGGGCCAGCCCCGTTGCCGGGGTCGGCGACTGAACCGCCTGGGCGAGCGCCCGGGCGATACCCAGGTCCTTGTAGTGGAGGGCGGCCCGGAAACCGGGCTCGAATGTGCGATCCAGCATCCGCTGACCGTGCACCTCGAGCAGCGGGCTGCTGGCGAACCCGCCCAGGAGCGCCTCGCGGACCCGCCCGGGGTCGACCCCGCTCCGGGCCGCGAGGAGAAGCGCTTCGGAGATCCCGACGAGGGACACCGCGATGATCGCCTGGTTGCAGGCCTTGGCGATCTGGCCGGCGCCCGACTCGCCGATCCAGGTGATCCGCTTGCCCATGGCCTCGAACACCGGCAGGCAACGCTCGAACGTCGGCTGGTCGCCGCCGACCATGAACGACAGCGTGCCCTCGGTGGCCCCCTTCTCGCCACCGCTCACGGGCGCGTCGAGGAGGGTCACGCCGATCTCGCCAAGACGTGCCGCAAACGCGCGGGTGGCGATCGGCGAGATCGAGCTCGAATCGATCACGACGGTCCCCGCGCGCGCACCTTCGCTCACCCCCGTGGGTCCGAACAGGACCTCCTCGACATCGGGCGCGTCGGGCAGCACCGTGACCACGAGGTCGGCCGCGCGTGCGAGGGCCGCGGGGGACTCGGCAATGGAACCGCCGGCTTCGGCCAGCTGCGCCGCCTTGGCCGGCTTCCGGGCGAAGGCAACCACCGGGTAGCCATTCTTGAGCAGGTTGCGTGCCATGGGCATCCCCATGACTCCGAGGCCAACGAATCCGATCGTAGCCTTCGGCTGAACCGGGGCCATCCCTTCCTCCGCGACGTACCAGCCCCCCGCCACCGCCGAGGCCTATCCGGCCCGAGCGCTGGTATACGTCATTCTGGCATTCCAAAATCACCGGCGCAAGCGCAGGCGCGCAGGGTCACCCCGAGCCCACCGTCAGCCAGCTCGGAGGCAGAGCAGGCAAGCACGCGCGGACCGTTCCGGTAGCGCGATGCGAGCCGAGGCGTTGGTCCACAGCGTCGCGCGCGCGTCGCCGGCCGCGGCTTCGCACCAGACCAGCACCGCGCTGAGCCGCAGATACCGCTCGTAGAACGCTCGCGTCCCTTCGAATCCCCGGCTCGTGAAGAAGCTCCCATCCTTTGCGTCGGCGCGGGCCCGCAACGCGCGGGCCGCAGCGGCGACGTCGAGGGCCTCGGCGCTATCGCCCTCGATCGCGACGAGCAGAGCGTTGGGCTTGCTCGGCGGCAATTGAGGCAGCTTCGCAAGGAGGTGTCCGCCCAGGTCCGTCGCGTCCGGCGGACGGCGCAGTCGCGTCACCTCCAAGTTGAAGCTCTGGCCGCTCCGGAAGGTGATGCTGAAGTCCGGTCCACCCTTGGCCGACCCGTACGCCTCGAACGCCAGCTCGAGCCGCCGATCCGTCAGGAGCAGGTGCGCCGCACGAAGCTCCGCCCGGACGTCCCGGCGGGCCTCCGCGTCGACCGCACCGCGCAGCTTCTTTCGGATCTTGTCCTGATGCGCCTCCGCGAACGCACGAAACCGTGCCGAGCGGGCCAGCCACTCGGTCAGCTCATCGGCCAGCGGATCCGTGGGGGCGTCGTCGAGGAGAAATCCCACCAACCGCTCGACCGCGGTGCCTGGAGCCGCCGCTCGCGCCATCCGCCAAGCCTAGCCAACCGCCAGCTTCGGGGACAGCGTTTCGAGAAGGGGTCGTGGACCCGACAGCGCTCGAGCGTCGGACGCTATCAGGGCGCGATGATCCCGGTGTAATCGCGGGCTACGCCGCCCCCGTCAGACTGCCCAGCCGGACCACGTGGCGGTTGGCCACGTCGACGCTGGTCACCAGATGCCAGTTGAACAGCACGGTCGGGTGCTCGGCGTCGCTCAGTGGCTGAAGCGCATCGCGGTACGTGACCTGCGCATCGGTGAGGGCGACCATCGGCGGGCGCCGGCTCAAGGCGACCATGGGGTCGGCGCCGGGCGAGAGATGGACGTAGCCCCGCACGCCGAATTCACCCAGGCGGACCGAGATCGGGACCGGCCGCAGGTGACGACGCCGGTCCGGGTTGCCCCGTGGACCGCTGGCCTCGACCAGCAGGATCTCCTCACGGTTGATGGAAAGCTCGGAGATCTCTGAGATCGGCCCGCCCTCGAGGCCCTGGGCGAGCACGTCGACGAGGACGAGATCCTCATAGAGGTTGAGCATGTCGCTCAGGCGATCGCCATCGAGGGCCAGCGTCCCGTACAGCCGGCAGTCCTCAGCCCAGGCGGAAAATTCGATCAGCGGGTTCGTCTCCGACTCCTCCTCCGTTTGAGGCGGCGCCGGAGGAGCCGTGGGCGACTGGAACACGAGGCGCATCTTGCGGCCCAGAATCTCGATCATGGTCGGACTTTGAGCGGGTCGACGACGTTCGCCAATAGCCCGATTGGGCTACCCCGCGCACGGATGCTGAGTTCTTGATGATCGGACAGAGTCGCTCTTGCTCGGTGGGATGCAGCCGTCCCCCCTGCCACTCCTGGGTTTATGCGGGTCGGCCAGTGCCGGGATCGCACCGTAGGTGTACGAGCCGGACTCCGCCGGCGGCGAGTGCTTGGTCGAAGACGTTCTCGAGCTCGCTCTCATGCTCGGCACGGAACGCTGTCGCCCCGAGGGACCGCGCTGCTGCTGCGAAGTCCACGGGCCCCAAGGTTGTTGCCACTACCTTTCCGGGCGCCCGTGCTTCCTGATGGGTCCGGATCGTTCCATACATTCGGTTATCAAACACGATCACAAGGAGGTTGGCCCCCTCGCGCACCGCGGTTTCGAGCTCGAACAGGGTCATCCCTGCTCCACCGTCACCGACGAGTGCCACGGCCAACCCGGCGGGCCTGGCCAATGAGGCGCCAATGGCGGCCGGGATCGCGTACCCCATCGCGCCGGACGTCGGCCCGAGAAATCTCGTGCGCTCCGGGATCGACAGATATCGCGCAGCCCAGAGGGCGAAGTCGCCCGCATCCGTCGTAAGGACTGAAACCTGGTCCATCCGGGCAGCGAGCTGCCGAACAGCCTCGTAGGGGTGCACCAAACCGTCCGGAGAAGGTGACGGAGCGACACCGACCAGCCGCTGATACTCAGATCGGTCCGCGGCGTTGCGTTTCCGCGTGGGCAGATCAGGCGACGGAGTCGCACCAAGTTGCCGGACGCAAACGTCGAGAAACGCTCTGGCGTCAGCCGCAACATTGACGTCCGCGTCCATCCATAGCGGCGATTCAACGTTGACGACGATGGTGGTTGCGCTTGAAGTTGGGATCTGATACCCGAAGGTCGTCATCTGGGACATTCGCGTACCGATCGCCAACAGGCAATCGGCTCTCCTGAGGCGATCCAGCACGGACGATGGGGCACCGGGGCCAGCCATGCCGAGATACAGAGGATGGTCATTGGGGAAGACATCGGGACGGCGCCACGACGCCACCACGGGCGTCCCGGTCCGCTCCGCAAATTCGCGGAGCGCTGTGCCTGCGGAAGATCGGGTGATTCCGGCGCCAGCCACGATCACCGGATCTTTGGCGCGGAGTATCCGCCGCACGACGTCGGCCGCCTGCTCGATGGTCGGCGGCCCCGCGGCAGACGTGGCGGCCACGGGCCTGCGCGGCGTCAATTCTTCCCAGAGCACGTCTTCTGGCAGAGCGACCAGAGCAGGCCCAGGCCTCCCTGACACAGCCGCAACACATGCTCTGTGGACCGCCTCCGCGGCGTCGCCGGCCGACCTCACTTCGACGGCAAACTTCGCGAGCCTACCGAAGCTCTCAACGAGGTCGACTTCCTGAAACGCTTCCCGCCCTCTCCATGACGTCCTGACCTGACCCGCCAACACGACGAGCGGCGCAGAGTCCTGGCGGGCCGCATGGATGGCGATCGCGGCGTTTGCGACCCCAACGGCGCGGGTCACCAAACAGGCGGCCGGCGTGCCCGTGAGCTGGCCCACTGCTTGAGCCATGAACCCCGCGCCGCCCTCATGGCGAGTCGCGATGACTCGGAAGTCCTGGGGAGCCCGGTCGTGAGCGGCTATCAGGATCGGCAGAAAGCTCTCGCCGGGCACCGTGAAGGCAAGCCGCACGCCATCGTCGATGAGCTGCCGAACGACCGCCTCCCCGACGGACACGGTTTCCTTCGTATTGGCCGTGTTGGTGGTCCTAGAGCCCATGGCCGCGATCGGGCAGAGCGAGAGCAGTCCGCCGAGCGCGCCCGGGCATCAGACTCCTGAGGAACAACGGGCGCACGTTCAACTCGCGGCCCGGTTGTCATCTACCCAACCGTGCAACCGGACCAGGTCTGCCATCGTTCGCAGCCCTGGCTCCAATTCCGCAACGGTCTCCGCAGCCGCGGCGGTCAGATATGCGGTGGCCCGATCTCCGTGCAAGCCCGTGATGACCGTTGTGAGCGGGCCATCGCCTGTGGTCAATGTGATCGTGTCCTGCGACTCCGGAATCAGCAGACTCATCTCCAGGAGGAGCTGAACGACCTCCCGGCCCTCTACTCGCACGGAACACTGCTGAACCAAGCCAGCGACGTCTCCTGGCGCGACCGACACGTGCTCGGTCCGAACGGCTTCGCGCGCAATCACTGGTTCAATTTCGGAATCCACGCTGCGCACGTGCCACCCGACAGAAGCTGCCAACAGCGCCGCGCTTTCGGCCAGGCCGACGTGTCCGATCTGTCCGAGCGCGGCACGACGCTTGAATTCAGCCACGTCGAGGCCAGCTCCAATCTTGGTCTGGAGCTGCCCCCTTCTCGTCCCGGCAGCGACTCGCCTGTGGACGACCACAGACCGGACCGGACCTGCCGCCGCCGAAAGGAGGGCGGGCAGCGCGTCCATCGCAAATCCCGGGTTGATCCCCGTCCCGATGACGACGCTCCCGCGCGAGCGTGCTTCTTTGTTCAAGTTCGCCGCCGTCTCACCGTTGGCGATCCAGGGGAACGCCAGTTCCTCGCACGTCGAGACGACGTGGGCCCCGCGGGACAAGGCGCTGAGCACTTGAGGCTCCAGGGCGGACAGACGCGACGACGTACAGAGGATGGCGACGTCCACTGGTGGGGTTTCCTCGAGGCTTGCAACCCGCACCAAATCAGCCCCTGCCACCTTGAAGGCGCTGCGACGCGCGGCGTCGGGTTCGACGACGCTCACAAGCTCCAGTCCGGGCCTCGCCGCGACAACAGATGCCACGGCGGCTCCGATGGGCCCCAGGCCAACCACGGCGCAGAGCACCGATTCCTTCATCAATGACTCTCCCTTGCTCCTTCGATCGCACCACTGGTCACGAGGTCCGACAGCGCGTCGTCGAACCGAGAAACCGCTTCATCAATCGCGTCGTCGTCATGGACGCAGGACACCCATCCGTGATCCGCAAGCATGAAATCCAGGCCATTCAACAAGAGCGCCAGGTGAAGGTGGGAGCGCAGGGGCTCGCGAATGCCAGCCAAGAGGCGCTCCGACGGGAGTTCCGACGCCAGCGTCTCGTCGCCTTGTCTGCCTGGAGGGAGCTCGCCCTCACCCGCCATCACCAGGCGGAAGGAAGATCGCCGCCCATAGGCGAATCCATCCACGTTGCGGGCCCTCAGGACCCCGTTCAAGCCCGCTCTGAGGCGGTCTGCGGCGCGCGCGGCTTCGTCCTGCGGACGTCCAGTGGCGGCGAGCCCGAGGGCAGCGATCCCAGCCGCCGCGGACAGCGGGTTCCCATTCCACGTGCCTGTGTGAACAACACGGTTGCGGCGGTTCCAGCTCGAGTCAGTTCGATGCGCCAGGAGCTCCATGATGGCTCGAGGGCCCGCGACGGCGCCTCCCGGAAGTCCGCCGGCTATCGCTTTGGCGAAGACCGTCAGGTCCGGCGTTACGCCGAAGTATTCCTGAGCCCCGCCGGGGGCCATCCGAAACCCACTGATGACCTCATCGAAGATCAGGAGACTTCCGGCTTCCTTCGTCGCCTGGCGAATCGCCCGCAGCGTCTCGCCCCCCATCGGAATTGCGCCGGCGCGGGCTCCTTCCGGCTCGAGGATCACCGCGGCGATCTCCTTGCCCGACAACGCAGCCTGGAGGGCCGGCATGTCGCCCTGGGCGACGTGCGCCACCACCGCGGACAGGTCCGGAACGCCGGCGCTGCTGACTTGGTCATAGGGAGCGAACAGGCCGAACATCCCGTAGTCATGCCAACCGTTGAAATGGCCGGTGATCCGCAGGATCACGTTCCGACCCGTCGCCGCCCGTGCGATGCGCAGAGACAGTTGGGTCCCTTCGGTTCCGCTCATGACGAAGCGGACTTGCTCCGCTGAGGGGACAATCCCGACGACGGCCTCAGCCCACCTGGCTTCGAGTGGGCTGCATCCTCCTGCGTGGACGAGATCCGACAATTGGGCATCGATGGCAGCCCGAATCGCCCGATGATCGTGCCCAAAGAGCAGGGACCCGTGACCCATCACGAAGTCGATATATCCGTGAGCGTCGACGTCGCTCTTGCGGCAACCAGATCCGCGACTGAAACTGGGCGGGAATGGAGAGACCCGGCGCGCGTCGTGGTTGATGCCGCCGGGGATGACCTGGGAGGCTCGTTTGTGGGCCTCCGCGGATCGCGGCATCGCCTCGGCATATCGCTTACGGAGGAGCTCTCCCGCGGCGCTGGTCAAGCCACGCTCTCGGATGGCAGGGTCACCGGGATCTCGCAATTCAGCATGTCCGCTGGTGTCTCGCGCCGCCTCACCAGGATTGCCTGTCCTCGGTCCACGACCACAACTGCCGGCCGGGGGACGCCGTTGTAGTTGCTGGCCATGGACAGCTGATAGGCGCCCGAAACCGGGAATGCGACCAGGTCGCCCGAGCGCAAGGGACCGATTGATACGCCTCGCGCCAGGACGTCGCCCTCCTCGCAGTAGCGGCCCACGATATCCACTCGTATCGGCCGCTCTCCTGGCCGCTCATGAACCGCGACCGGGCGATAGCGAGCGCCATAGAGCGCTGGTCGCGGGTTGTCGCCAATTCCGCCATCGACCGCAATGACGGTCCGACCGCCCGCTCGCTTGGTGGAGCCCACTCGGTAGAGGGCGACGCCCGCCCGGGCGACGATCGCTCGTCCAGGCTCAACCCTCAGATGAGGGCGCAGCTCATGAGCTGTTGCGGCCGCCTGAAACAAGCTCGCAATCTGGTGGGCGAGTGCCTTCGAATCAGATGCTGGATCGGCTGGGGAGTACCGCACCGGGAAGCCACCACCCACCGTGATCTCCCTCGGTTCGACGTGGTGACGCTCGACCATTCGTGAGGCGAAGTCCAAAGTGGTCTGGACGGCGGACGCAAACGGGGACGCGTCCGCGATTTGAGAGCCGAGATGAAAGTGGTAACCAACGAGACGGACATTCCGGCTCTGGGTACAGGCAATTACCGCTTCCTCAGCGACTCCGGTCGAGATCGACAGGCCGAATTTGGAGGAGACGAGAGCAGTCCTGATCTTCGGATGGCCGCCCGCGAACACGGTCGGGTTCAGGCGGAGCCACACGTCCTGGACGACGCCCACACGCTGAGCCGCAGTCGACACAGCGGGGATCTCGTCAACGTGGTCGATCACGATGCGACCGATGCCGATCCCCACTGCCTCGGCTATTTCTGTCGCTGACTTGTAGTTCCCGTGGTAGGCGATGTTCTCGGTGGGAACGCCACCAGCCGTTGCCGATGCCACCTCGCCGCCCGACACAACGTCAAAGTGAAGACCGGCACGATGGAGCAATCGATAGAGCCACGGAGCCGAGAGCGCCTTGGAGGCGTAGGCCACCGATGAGTCTGGATACCCGGCGCCCAGGCCCGTGCGAATGTCGGAGGCGGCCTGCTCGATCGTGTCCGTGTCGTAGACGTACAGTGGTGTCCCGAAGCGATCGGCGAGCTCAGCAGCAGGGATTCCACTCAGCCTGAGCGCACCATCTGGCCAGTCGGCTGAGATGGGAAAGAGTTCGGTCGGTCGCGCAGCCTGTTGGCTCGGGCGCCTCATTGCGCCCATGCCTCATCGAGCAAGACACCCTCGGAAACAATACGGGGATGGCCCTCGAGCTGGACGTCCCAACGGCCGTCCATGCCCGACGAGCGGATTTGGAGAGAACCTCCACGCGTTCGCACCTGGATCTCGTCCGTGAGACCGCCGACCTCGCGAAGCGCCAGCGCCGACGCGATTGAGCCCGTGCCGCACGACAACGTCTCGGCGTCCACCCCACGCTCGAAGGTCCGCACCTCCAACAGGCTCGAGTTGAGAACGGAGGCGAAGTTGACGTTGGCACCCCTGGCGAAGCTCGGGTGGTGTCGAAGGAGCCGGCCATGTCGGCCAACGATCTCGTCGGTCACTGCCTGAGTCGACGTCCGCACCACCGCGTGGGGAACCCCGTAGACCTCCAGATATCGGACGTCGACGTCGTGACCGTCCAGGGCAACCGCCATACGGTCGACATGGCTCGACAGTGAGCGAAGGGTCAAATGGACAACATCATGATCAACGCTTGCGGAGACTGGTCCGCCCAGCGTCTCGATGACGAACTCGGTGCCGACGTCAAGACGCTCGGAGGTCAATCGGGAGAACGCCAGGGCCCCATTCCCACACATCTCCCCCTCGGAGCCGTCCGGATTGATCAGACGCATTCGAACATGCGCAGTGCCGCTTGGGCGCTCGGCGAGAAGGAGGCCGTCCGCGCCCTCTGAGATGCCCCGCCTACAAACCGCGCGTGCCAACGTCGCTTCACGGGTGGACACAAGGTCATCGCGATTGTCGATGAGGAGAAAGTCGTTGCCGCACGACTGGACACGAACGAAGGGAATTCCAGAACCGACCATGGTGAGGCTGGCCTAGTCGACCAGAACGCCGTCGGCGAGGATCCTTGCGCCGTCCAGCCAGACCGACGGCTTGAAATACACCATGTCGATATGGATGGGCGCGGACGATTGCCCGCCGAAGCTGACATTCCGTCCCAATGCGAAGTGCCCCGTGCCGTAGGCCCCTTCGTCTTCGATCAAGTTGCCAATCACCCGTGCTGCTGGATTCAAGCCGATGGCGATCTCGGCCAAGGTCCTCGACTCCGAGGTCGCGGAATCCTCAACTTCACGAAGGACCTTGGCAGCCGCCGTTCCTCCCTCGATTGAGATCGCGGCGCCATCGGCAATGCGGATGACGATTGGCTGGTCCACCAGGCCGAACGAGGTGCTGCCGTCGATGACCAGCGTCCCGTTCGCCGAATCCTCGACCGGGGCGATGAACGCCTCAACCGTTGGACAGCCCTGGACCCCTGGCCCTCGCAGGATGGCTGTGTTTCCGGTTGCATTGCGGCTGTGAAGAGAGGCGGTGATCTCCGTACCCGCGGGACTCGTGATCCGGATCTCCCGAGCTGCGTCCAACTTCGCACAAAGGCCGAGGCACAGCTGCTCAAGCCCCTCGAAGTCGGCTTCGATTGCTCCTTCGGTAAGGGTCGTGCGCCCACACATGGTCAAGCTCAAGACACGTCCGCCGCGGGCTGCTACTCCGTGGGCAGCCTTCGAGTGGTACATGACACGGGTCGTCGGCGTCAGCACAACATCGGCGCGCGCGATGGCTGGCAGGACCTCGTCCGGAGGCTCACCTCCAGCTGGACCGCCCGACGGCATCTCCGCCAGATCGCCTTCGGCTCCGACCGCGGCGATTGCCCCAAGCAGCGCCCGAGCAACCTCGGGGGGCCGTTCCGAGTCGGTCAGGACCAGAACCCTCTCATGCGGCCTAACCCGCGCGCAGACCTCGACAACCTTTCTGGCGCCCTCTTCGAGTGAGATCAAAACCTTCTCCTTGCGCGTTTTGAGCGATCAAAAGAACGGCGGGGTTGAGGCTGACAAGACTTGGGCGATGTCCTCACCGGCATTGCGAAGGCGGTGGGGCCTGATCGACGCGATCGTGGCGCTGTCGCCGGCCTGGAGCGTCACCTCCTGATCCTCGATCTCGAGCGTCACTTCGCCCGACAACACGAAGAACATCTCCTCACCGGGGTGGCTAAACAGTTCGATAGGGTGCGGTTCGTTCGGCAGGATCTCCACGACGAGAACCTGAAGCTGGCCTCTGAGGTTCGGAGTCAGGACCTCCCAGAAGTGTTGTGACTCGGGGAACCGCAACGCCGTGCGGCGATCGCGTCGCACGACTTCGATACCAGCCGGGGAGGTGGTGGCGCTCTCACTCTCCCGATCGTCATCGAGGAGCGTCCCAGGCGCGACCCCGAGCCCCTCGGCAATGCGCCGAATGACCTCGACCGACGGCTGAACTGATCCACGCTCTACTCGGCCGATCCAGCCGCGCGAGACGCCAGAGGCGGCCGCCAGCTCTTCCAGCGACAAATCGCGTCGGGCCCGTTCTGCCCTGATGTGTGTGCCTACTCCCAGTCTCATCGCAGTTCATCCTCCGCTGAGGCCATGATAGACCACAATTCAACTAGTCGAGTGTTCAAGACGAGCACGTTCGTGTCTGTCATCCCGTGAGATGTGCCACGTATGGAGGCCTGTCTCGTCGTCCCAGGCGGCCACGACGTCGTGCATGGCAAC
Organism: Chloroflexota bacterium; assembly: GCA_034666965.1. Classification (GTDB taxonomy): domain Bacteria; phylum Chloroflexota; class Limnocylindria; order Limnocylindrales; family CSP1-4; genus Chersky-267. Next base: position 37,356 of record JAXDKT010000123.1, read on the forward strand.
GGTAGGATCCACGTGGGAAGGAACGAGCCAGACACCCTGGCCGATCCGGAGACCGTCGGCCACCAGCCTCGCGTGCTCGTCCGCCAATCCGGTAACTGAGCCGGCCGGCATCGCCATCTGAGGCATCCCCTGTTCGGCGCTCATCACCTTCAGGCCGGCGTTCGCGACACCGCGGTCGGACCGAGCGCTCAGCACTCGCGTGAAGCAGTACAGCGCGATACCGAACGGCAGATCCAAGCCGGCATATGTGGCGTCCATCAACACGTACGAGCCAGCTTGAATCTCCGTATAGGTACCTGTGTCGGCGGCCAGATCGAACGTGCCGGTGCCTCCTCCAGAAACCACGGAGCATGGAAAGCCGGCGAGGTCCAGCCGTCGGCGTACGAGGTCCAGGGCCGCAGCCGCGCGCACGACAAGCTCGGATCGCACGGTGCGATCTCGCTCCAAGACGGCGTGACCCTCGTAGCCCATCAGGCCGTCGAAGCGGAGACCCGGAGACATGGCGATCCGCTCCACAAGAGGCTCGAGCTCCGGGCTGTTTGGATCGATCCCGCACCGGTGGTTTCCGACATCGACCTCAAGGAGGACGCCAATGGTCCCGCTTGGCGCGCCTGCCAGCAGTTCGACATGGGCGACATCATCGACAGCGACCCGGAGATCCGTCATCACCGAGAGACGATCCAACGTGGCAAGCGCTGCTGGCTCGATGACCTGATTCGCAATCAGGACATCGCGCACCCCGTCTCGGGCGAGGGCCATGGCTTCGCTGACTGTCGCGCAGGTGGCCCCGATGGCAGAAGGAGACTCGAGCTGGAGCCTCATGAGATCGAGGGACTTGTGCGCCTTGAAATGAGGTCGCACCTTGACGGCCGACCCGGCGTATCGAGCGTCGAGGAGGTCGATGTTGGCCTTCGCGGCGGCGATATCGATGACGAGCCCGGGCGATTCCAGGGAGGCAGCGACCTCGGTTGGGATTCGGCCGGGCAAGCTCATCCTTCGGCGACCGGCGCCCCATACCCGCCACCGCCGGAGGTCGCAATCTCCATCACGTCTCCGGCGACCATTTCCAGATTTCCGAATTTGGACGGAAGTCCGCGTCGCTCGCCCTCGTGGATGAGCGTAAATGTGGCGGTCTGGCCAGGACTTCCACCTTCGAGTCCGTAGGGCGCAAAATGCGCGCGATCGGAGGCGGACGAGGCAAGGGCCGTGCCGCGCAGGAGTTCGTACTCGACGAGCATTCCATCGCCACCGCGATGCAGCCCAGTGCCCCCGGAATTTGGCCGGAGGCTGCGTCGCCGGATGCGCCAGGGGAAGCGCGTCTCGAATACCTCCGCCGGAGTGTTTTCGCAGTTGGCATTCAGCGCGTAGAGGGCGTTCTCTCCGTCTTTGGTGGGAGTAGCCCCCCAGCCGCCGACGATCATCTCGTAGAACACGTAGGGCTCGTGCGAGGCGGGATCCGTGCCTCCGGCGAGAAATTGGGCATGCTCGCCCTCTCCCGCCGCAACGTTCGGAGCGCCGGCACGAATGAGGGCGCGCCTGACCGTGTCGATGATTCGAATCGCCGTATAGGTATTGCCTGCGGTGCAGGCAGCCGGTTCCCGGGGATTCACGACGGTCCCCTCCGGCGCGCGAATTTCGATGGGCCGATAACAACCGCCATTGACCGGAATGTCCCCGTCGAGTGAGTTGAGGACACCGATGTAAGCCGCGCCGGCAGTCACGGCGTAGACCGAGTTGACGGGGCCGGCCGCTTGTGGGGATGAACCTTCGAAGTCGATCACCAAGTGCCCGTTTGTCGCCTCGACCGTGACCTTGATCTCCAAGGGGACGTCGACAATCCCGTCATCGTCAACGTGGTCAGAGGCTTCGAACCTGCCCGGCTTGAGGCGACCGACAGCGTCGCGCATCCGAGCCTCGGAGTAGTCGAGGATGGCATCACGACAGTTCAGGATCGTGTCGAGCCCGAACCGCGGGACAAGATCATTCCGGACTCGCTCGTCCGCGTGGAGCAAGGCGGCGATCTGCGCGTGAAGATCACCGTAGAGATAGTCAGGATTCCGGACATTCTTGAGGATTACTCGGATCAGATCGGTGTTCGGCTTCCCGCGCCTGTAGAGCTTCACCGGTGGGAGCCTCAAGCCCTCCTGGAAGATCTCGGTGGCGTTGGCCACGAAGCTACCCGGCGCGCCTCCGCCAACATCGACGTGATGGGCGCGGTTTGCGGCGTAGAGGACGATGGCCCCGTCCACGCATATGGGCCGGAAGACGGTGATGTCCGGCAAGTGCGATCCGCCGAGGTAGGGGTCGTTCACGACGACGATGTCGCCCTCGTCGACGCCCTCCTCAAGATCGTGTAGTGCGCGCTGCAGACTGAACTGAATGTTCGCGAGGTGGATGGGACAATCGTGTGCCTGCGCCAGTGGCACCCCGTCGCGGTCGTACAGCGCGCAGGAGTAGTCCTTGCCTTCGCTGAAGATCGGCGCGTGGGAAGTTCGGAGCATTACCGCCGACATCTCGGCGACCGTCGTCTCGAGTGCGTTGCGCACGATCTCGACCGTGACGGCATTCGGTGTCACTTGGGTCATCTATCTAGCTCGCTTTCCTGATCACCAAGTTGCCGTAGACATCGACGCGGGCCAAATCGCCTGGCACGAGCAGCGTCGCGCTGTCCATCTGCGTCACGATCGCGGGTCCCGCGATCTGATCGCCGGTGCCCAGTTGCGATCGATCGACCACGCTGGCGGCAAACGCATCGCCATCCAAGCGAAGCGTTACTCGCCGACGCGTGGAACGGATCGGCGCCGATGTGCGCCGTATGGTCGGCGCCGTCGCCACAGCTCGCGCCTGTTCCGCGGTGACCCGCCAGGTGACGAGTTCGACTTCGCGATCGGCGAGTGCGTACGAGTACAGCTGTTCATGGCGCGCGTGGAACGCCGCGGTCACCGCGTCCGGATCCAGACTGTTGCCGTTTTCGAGAATGACTTCGACACTGTGCGTTTGTCCGGCGTAGCGCGCCTCGACGCTCCGAGTTTGGCGTAGGTGTTCGCGATCGATTCCTTCCTCGTCGAGCAGCGTTCGTGCCTCGGCCTCCAGATCGCCGAACAGCCGACCCAACTCAGGCCTCGTTAGCGACGAAGCACGGCGAATGCTCGTTTGGGCGAAGTCGTACCTGAAGTCGGATAACAACAGGCCGGCGGCGGAGTGGGCACCCGGATGGGGCGGAACGGCGACGGCGTCCATGGCAAGCTCTCTCGCAACGAGCGACCCTACGAGCGGGCCCGCGCCGCCGAAGGCCACCAGCGCCATCTTCCGGGCGTCCCGGCCGCGGCCGATCGAGGCCGCGTGGGCACCCTCGGAAATCTTGCTGAGTCCCACTCGGACGATTCCCGCTGCCGCCTCCAGCGCGGAGACGCCAAGGTCGTGTGCCACCAGGCTCACGGCCCGCTCGGCGAGTGCGGGATCAATGGTGATTTCGCCGCCGGCCAACGGATGGGCCGGGTCCAGCCAACCTAAGACGACTGCCGCATCGACAAACGTCGGCCGTTCGCCGCCCCGCCCGTAGCAGGCGGGCCCTGGGAGCGAGCCCACGCTCTCCGGACCGACGTGGAGCCGACCGTACTCGTCGACACGGGCAACACTTCCCCCACCGCTCCCGATCGACTCGACATCGACGGCGCCGCCGAGGAGTGGCATGCCCACCTCGAGTTCGGTGGCGTGCCGCGTTTGGACTTGATCGTCGTCGATAAGGGCGATGTCGGTGCTGGTGCCACCCATGTCGAGACTGAGCGCGGCAGCGAAACCGCTCTCGGCTGCGGTTACGGCGCCGGCCCTGGCGCCTGCAGCTGGCCCCGATCGTACGAGTCTGCTGGGATATGACTCCGCTGCCAGTGACGTCATCACGCCGCCGTTTGATTGCATCACAAAGAAGTCCGACTTCAGCCCTGAGTCCTTGAGCCTGTCTCGCAGGTCCCCGAGGTAAGCCGACACGACCGGGATGAGATACGCGTTTGTCGCCGTCGTGCTCGCCCGCTCAAACTCCTTCCATTCGGGCGCCACCCGGCTTGACATGGAGATTCGGGCGTCCGGGAACCGGTCCCCGATGGCCTTGGCGATTGCTTCTTCGTGCGAAGGGTTGAGGTAGGAGAACAAGAGGCAGATACCGAAGGAACGGTAACCACGCGAGTAGTAGCCCTCAACACGTTGCATGGCCTCGGTGAGATCCACTGGCGCAACGACACCGCCTGTGCTGTCGAGGCGCTCCTTGACCTCGATGACGTCCTCGCGAGGGATCGGCGGGCGCGCCTTCTCGTACCCCAGGTCGTAGAGACGGGATCGATTACCGCGCTGAATCTCGAGGACATCACCGTATCCGTCGGTGACGAGCAGTGCGGCCGGGCCCGCACGCCGTTGGATCAGGGCATTGGTCGCGACGGTTGTCCCGTGGGTAAAGGTCAGGACATCCTTGAGCGCGACGTTCTGCTTCCCGGCTGCGTTGATGACACCGATCGACTGAGGTGACGTCGAGGACGACTTCGAGACGGAGATTGAACCGTCCGCCCACTCGACGACACAGTCGGTAAAGGTGCCACCAACATCAACGCCGACGCGTTGCGGCTTCACTCGTTGTTTCCTCCCTCGTCATCGTGGAGCGGATTAGTCCGGGGCCGGTCCGCGCGACGAACCATCGAACGTCTTGCCCACAGCCTGTTTAGGATCAGCTCGCGATCGCCGATCAACCCGTCTCTTCGCAGCCAGATTGCGACCAGAAGGAAGACGCCCAATCCGAGCTGCTGCAAGCCGTAGGCCCCGGAGAAGTGCAGGGAACCGAGGTCGAGCCCGTTCTCCGCTCGACGCAGCCCTTCGAAGACAGCCGTAACGACGAGCGTCCCGGTGACCGCTCCAGTGACCGTCCGCGACCCACCGAGAATCAGCATCGTCAGCAGGGACAGCGTCTGGGTCAGGTAAAACGTCCCCGGCGCAAAACTCGTGAGCATGTGTCCCAGCAGAGCCCCACCGACCGCTGCGATGGCGGCGCTCAACACCCAAGCCACGAGCCGGAGTTGACGAACGTCGATGCCTGATGCTGCCGCGGCCAGCTCGTCCTCGGCGCTCGCCTGGAGGCGCAGGCCAAACGAGGACAGCCTGAAGGCCAATGCGACGACCACGGCAACCATGGCCGCGGCCAGGGCCACGTCGAGTGTCGTCAGCGGCGGCACCCCGTAGAAGGTCTGGGTACCCCGGGTGAAGTCCGCCCACCCAACGAGAATTCCGTTGGAGATCACCAGGAAGGCAAACGTGGCAATGCTCGCCGCGGCGCCCGAGAGTCGCGCGATCGGGACACCGACGGGAATGGCAATCAGGATCGCGACGAAGACGACAACGACGATCGCCGCCGGGAGCGGAAGCTCGACGCCCCGAAGGGCCTCCGGCAGCCTGGGCAAGGCGGCGGCCTTGGTCGCCAGGGGCATCGTCAGTATCCCGCTGGCGTACGCGCCGATCGCAACAAAGGCTCCGTGCCCGAACGACACCACCCCGGTGTTGCCAACGAAGACCTGCAGAGCCAACACCAGGATCATGTTGATGAACAGGGTCGTCACGAAGAGGTTCTCGCCCGGCCCGAGCAGTGCCAGCAGTCCGTGCGCAGCGACGAGCAGGACAAGGATGAGTGGCAGGGCATTTGCCCATGACATCACCCGCCGCACGACGTCAGGCGGCGACATCAGACTCTCTCGCCGAGCTTGGCAGGCAGCAAGCCTCGTGGTCGAACGGTCAGGACAGCGATTACCAGCGCGAAGACGATCGCGTCTCTGAACGGAAGGAGCTCGGGCGGAAGGAAGGCCTGCAGCACGATTTCGGCCGCTCCCAGCGCGAACCCGCCCAGAATCGCCCCTGGCACACTGCCCAACCCGCCAAGCACCGTGGCAACGAACGCCTTGAGCAATGGCGTCGACCCCATCAGCGGATCAACGCTGCCCCGCTGCGCCATCCAGATGACGCCCGCCAGCCCGGCGACAGCTCCGCTCAGGACGAAGGTCCAGATAACAACACGCTGCGCCGGGACGCCGAGTAGCCTGGTGATGGTGAAGTTCTCGGCAGAGGCCCGAATGCTGATGCCGATGTTCGTAGCGCGAAGCGCCTTGACCACGATCCATGATCCGGCGATCGCTGTTGTTGCAGAAATCAGCGGCAGAACCCCGAGTCGAACCGGCCCGAGGTCGAAGGCTTGGTAGAGGAAGTCCGGGAGGTCTGCGCCGCGGGGGAGCGGCGAGATCAGCATCTGAAATGCCGTCTGAATCATGATGCTGATGGCCACGGATGTAAGCAGCAAGGTCATGGGGCCAGAGCCCCGAACCGGGCGGAACACGATGCGCTCCATCAGGACTGCCGCGACCACTGACGCCCCGATCGCAAGCGCCAGACCGATCGCCAATGGAACGTGAGCGGCGCTAGAAAAGACCAGGGTGTAGGCGGCGATCGTCATCAGTTCGCCGTGGGCGAAGTTGATCAGTCCCAGGACGCTGTAGACGAGCGCCAGGCCAAGCGCCATCAATGCGTAGACGGCGCCAAGTGACACCGCGTTGACGAGCTGTTGCAGGACCTCGGCCATCAATGTCGCGCGCTGCCCATATATGCGGCCTCGAGCTCTCGATACGAGCTCAGCGCTTCGGAGGCAGGCAGGTCCAGAACCTTCCTCCCGCCGTTGAGAACAAATGCCCAATCTGCGATCGCCAATGCCCGTCGCGCATCCTGCTCGACCAAGACGACCGTCGCACCCTGATCTCGAAGGCGAACGATCTGGGCAAACACAAGATCGCGCAGCAACGGGGCCAAGCCAAGGGATGGTTCATCCAGCAACAGCAACCGAGCCTTGTGGATCATGGCCCTGCCCAATGCGAGTTGCTGCTGCTCTCCCCCAGAAAGGAGCCCGGCAAGAGCCTTGCGGCGCTCACCGAGCACAGGAAAGACCTTGAAGACATCGTCGCGACGGCCATCGAAGTCGGATGTGGCCCTCGCCCCGATCGCGGCTACGCGGAGGTTCTCCTCCACGGTAAGCGTCGTCAGGATGCCTCGGCCCTCAGGCACGAAGCTCAGGCCAAGTCGGGCGATGCGTTCGGGGGGTAGGCCGTCGATTTGCACGCCATCGAGCCGAATCTCGCCAGCGCTTGGGCGGACCAGGCCTGCGATCGTCCGCAGCGTTGAGCTCTTTCCGGCTCCGTTTGCCCCGAGGATGGTTACGAGCTGCCCGGCATCGACCTTCAGGTCGATGCTATGAACGGCCTGAATCTGACCATAGCGGACATCGACGCCGGACAGCTGCAACACCGTGCGTGATTACTGATCAATGCTCGAGGGAGCCGGGATCAAGGCCGGGTCCGGCACGTAGCTCTTGATCAGTGTGAGCTTGCCGTTCTCAACTTTGACCAGGGCGACTGCCTTGAGCGGCACGCGCGTTCGACCCTTGTACGTGATGGGGCCCGTAGCCCCTTGGACGTTCTCAAGATTGTTGAAGGCGTCGATGAGCGCCTTCGGATCGGTTGACTTGGCCAATGTGACCCCGGCGGCGATGACCTGACTGAGGTCGTATCCGACCGCCGTGAACGAACTCTCGGGGTCCGTTCCGTACTCCGCCTTGTATTTCTCGTAGAACGTGGCAACGCTGCTGCCCGCCACCGGGAAGGCGTGCGTCGAGAAGACAAACCCCTCGACCTGAGAGCCTCCCACCTGCAGGAGGATTGGGCTGTCGCTGCCATCCGTACCCAGGACGGGAATGTTGACGCCGGCTGCCCGGAGCTGCTTCACGAAGGTGGGAGGATCGGGCACGAAGCCAGACATTTCGATAACGTCCGGAGCAGGGTTGAGGTTTCGGATCTTGGCGATCTGGGCGCTGAAGTCACCTGAGAGAATCTTGAAGTTGTCTTCAGCGACCACCTTGCCGCCCAGGGCCTCGAAGGCCTTTGCAAAGTACCTCGGGGTCGTCAGGCCGAACGAAAAGTCGTGGGTCACCATCACGTAGGCGTTGCGATAGCCAGCGGTGTTGTAGGCGTAGTCGGCAAGGGCCGCACCCTGCTCGTTGTTGCCCATCGCGGTGATGAAGACGGAATCACCTGCCGCATTGGGCAGCGTGGCTGACCCCGCACACGAGGAGAATGTAGGAATACCGGCGCGAGCGGGAGCCTGAGCTACCGAGAGTGCCGGGTCCTGATCACACGGAACCACGACGATATTCGCGCCGCCGGTGACCAAGGATTGGCCGACCTGCGCCCCAACGGCGGCATCGGTCTTCATGTCCTCGACCCGAAGTTCGATCTTCCACTTGCCGTCGATCCCGCCGGCGGCGTTGATCTCCTTGATCCCCAGCTTCAAGCCGTTCAGGGCAGGTACATCGAAGGGAGCCATCGCCCCGGTTAGCGCGAGGCCCGCGCCGACCACGACGGTGCCGCCCTCACCGCTGGCCGGTGGGCCACTGACGGCGGCGGATGGTGCCGCAGGCGTCGGCGAAGCATTTGGCGTTCCTTGTCCGGTGCACGCCGTCACGAGCAAACCCAAAATCACCGCCGTTGCGGCGGAACGCTGAAGCCTCACGATTGGTTCTCCTCTTCCGTGTCCGACCAAGCTGCCCCCAAATACGCATCGATCACCGCCGGGTTTACCCGGACCTCGTTGGGCGCTCCTGTCGCGATCACCCTCCCTTGCTGGAGCACGCAAATCCTGTCGGAGATTCCAGCGATCAGCTGCATGTCGTGGTCGACGCAGAGCACGCCACAGCCAAATCGATCCACGACCTCGCGAACGGTCGCGGCGAGATCCTTGGTCTCACCCTCGCCCATCCCCGCTGAAGGCTCGTCGAGCAAGAGAAATGTCGGACCAAGACCCAACGCCCTTGCCAACTCGAGTCGGCGCTGGTGGGCATAGGAGAGAGATTCGGCCTTGCGGTCCCCGTATTCGGCAAGGCCCACGAGCTCGAGCAGGTCATCCTCGTTGCGCGGAAGACCCTGGGACGCTTGCGAGGACGCCAAGGCAGCCCCGACGTTCTGACGAACGCTCAATCGACCGAACAGCCGGAGGTTCTGAAAGGTACGAGCAATGCCTGCCCGAGCTCGGCGGTGACTGGGCCATGCCGAGACGTCACTTGCCCCAAGCTGGATCTTGCCGGCGTCGGCCGCCAGGACACCTGACATGATGTTGAGAAGGGTTGTCTTGCCAGATCCGTTTGGCCCGATCAACCCCAGGACTTCGCCCTGGCGCACCTCGAGTGCCACGTTCGAAAGGGCCACCGTCCCGCCGAAGGCCTTCGATACGTCAGTAGCGGCCAGGCTCGTGGTAGTGCTCGAAATGTATGGCATAGTGGTCAGAAGTGTATGGTAGGTATACGATCCGCATGGTGTCAATCCCGTCGCGGACATTCATCCGCTACGTTGCGACGGAACAGTAGCGAGGACAAACAGTGGACAAGACGGCGACTGCAGCCGATATCCGCATCCGCCGAGCCCAGCCCCAGGACGCGGCCGAGATTGCGGCACTGACCACCCAACTGGGACATCCGATCGAAGGCTCGAGCGCCCTACTGGTGGCCCGCCAATTGATCGGTGATCGCGCGCATGTGCTGCTTGTCGCCGATCAGGGTGGCCTGGTTGTCGGATTCCTGAATCTGAACCTGCGTCCGCAGCTTCACCATGCCGGTCTCGTCGGGACGATTGACGAGATGGTGGTCGACGACGCGAGCCGAGGCGGAGGGATCGGAGCGCGATTGGTCGACGCGGCAATCGAGGAGGCGGTCGACGCAGGGGCCGATGCGATCGACGTCATCACCGGTACCCAACGCGTAGACACCCAGCGGTTCTACCAGAACCACGGCTTCCAGCACGTTGCTCACATGCTGGTCCATCGGCTGGGACACAGCCACCCTTAGGACCGCTCTCCGCCTCGCAGTACCCGCCCGGAACGGACGGCGGTCTGCTGGCCTCCGTCCACCGCTACCGACCCGTTCACGATCACGTGACGAATGCCCAGCGGAGGCGCAAGCGGCTGCGCGTAATCGGCCCGTGCCGCTATGACGAGCGGGTCAAACGTGGTGACGTCGGCCTTGAGGCCGACCGCCAGGCGGCCCCGATCGCGCAACATGAAGGCATCGGCTGCCTGTGAAGTGCACTTGCGTATGGCTTGGCCAAGGCTGAGGTGATTGCGGTCTCGCACGTACTCGCCGAGGAGCTTCGGAAACGTTCCTGCCGAGCGAGGATGGGGACGCGGCAGTAGATGAGCGCTCTTCGCTCCCAGTGCCATCCCGTCGGACGCGACGCCGCACCATGGCTGCGCCATGACGGTGTCGACATCGGTCGGTCTTAACGAGTGGCTGATCACCGTGGCCGTTGGATCTTCGAGCAGCTCGCGGGCTAGGGCGACGGGGTCAGCGCCGGCCTCCTTCGAAGCGGCTGCGAGGTTCAGACCTTCGAGGTCGGGTCTGTGCAATGAGTGACTCAGAACCAATCGCTCGGCGCCCCCGCGACGGGCAATTGCACTCGAAAGTGCCTCGGGGTCGTCCGAGCTGACCCTCAGGGCCGCGTTCAGCAAGGTCTCGGTTGCGCTGTAGGGATAGGCGTCGGCCGCAACCGAGCATCCCGATCGCGCGGTCGTGTCAATCACGTCGATCGCGTGCTGGAGCTGGCTCCAGCCGGCCGGGCCAATCGCCTTGAGGTGCGAGATCTGCAGAGAACAGTCCGACTCCTGGGCCACGGCGACCACCTCGCTCACAGCGGATGAGAGTCCGAAGGTGCCGGCTCCTTCGTCCCTGATGTGACAGGTAAGTCGAGCCGCCCATCTACGGACAACCGTCCCAATTTCAACGAGCTGTTGCGTGCTCATTTGCCGGTCCGGGTCGTAGGTGAGCCCAATCGAGACGCCGACCGCGCCTTGAGCCAGGCCACGCTCTGCCAAGCGAAGAGCTCCGGCAAAGGTACGTCCCTGGGATCGTGCGGTGTCGAGCGCCGCCCCAAAACCCATCAAGACGGCGACGTTCAATGCCGGCGGAGCCGATTCGAGCCAACGAGCGTATTCATCCAGGTCGGTCGGGCCGTCCGGAAGAACACGGTCCAAGTCGATGCCCAGGAACACTCGGCCTGGAACGCGCGGGAAGACGCCCATCCCGCAGTTGCCAACGACCTCCGTGGTGACGCCCTGCAGCACCTTCGTCGTGGCAGATGGGTCGATCAGCAGGAGCGGGTCAGAGTGGCTATGGACATCGATGAAACCGGGCGCGACGACCAGGCCGCGCGCGTCCAGGTCCCAGTGAGCGACGGCCTCGGACAGGTCGCCAATGGCGACGATCGTGTCCCCGAGGACCCCCAGGTCCTTCCTCTGCGGCGCGTCCGAGACGCCATCCAGGAGGTCCCCCCCTCGAATGCACAGGTCAAAGTCGGGGTCCGATCGAAATCCGGTCCCGCCCGTCACGCTGCGCTCTTGAGGTCTCGTTTAGCGTGGATTCCTCCGATGCAAATGACCCGACCGACCGGACCGCGACGTCCAACTCGCGGGGCGGATCCCCGAGCGGGAGACGCCGCGGCGTTGACGACCGTTGGGGATTGTTCCATCGCATGAGAATAGTGGCTGTGCGACGTGCAATGCTTGATTTGGGTAGGCCCTTCCAGATGACAGGAGGACATCCTGCTGCACCGGCAGATGGCCACCGGCGTGGCGCCCGACCATGGAGGTCTTACAGTCAGTACCCCCGACTCGAGACATTGCCTGGCCACGAGCCATCCAGACAACTGCTATCTGAGCGTGGAGCACGGATTGCCGTAGGCCCGCAACCTAAATCGCGCCCTTGCGTCCGTTGTCTTCGAGGCACAGCATCTGGCAAGCAACTTAGAACTCAAAACCGCCGCTGCAATACCAGTCCGACCCTGCCAACGCCTCGTACAAGGCGGTGTTCCACCCGTTCGGCGCGGCGGCGCGACAACTCGTGTGGCGTTCTCGGAGATCTGACCGGACCCCATCCGTTCCCGCTTGGGCGTGGAGTCCTCGGAGCCCGAACTTGATGCTTGACAACTCCTCAGCTGAGCGTGACGCGTAGAGGCGGTTGAGCTCAAGCATCTCGAACTGAAAGCGGACCCTTTCCTCGAGGTAGG
>JAXDKT010000124.1:0-10524 GCA_034666965.1 Chloroflexota bacterium
AGAAGATCGTCTCGGTCACGATCGCCCCGGCGAACAGGAACGGGATCTCGAGCCCCAGGTTGGTGATGATCGGCAGGAGCGCGTTCCGAAGGGCGTGCCGGGTGATGACCTGGCGTTCGGCGACGCCCTTGGCTCGCGCGGTCCGGACGTAGTCCTGATTGAGCGAGTCGATCATCGCCGCGCGCACGAAGCGCGAGTCGCCCGCGATGCTGACCACGACCAGGGTGAAGACGGGCAGGATGAGATGCTTGCCCAGGTCGCCCAGCGCCACCAGCGGCTTGGCCCAGAAGAACGTCCAGTATTCGGGCGACCCAAAGATCGGGATGTCGCGGGTGGTCCACATGCCACCCGCCGGCAGGATCTTGAGTTGCGCGGCGAAGACGGTCAGGAGCATCAGGCCGAGCCAGAAGGTGGGCAGGGAGAAGCCCACGTAGGAGAACACCGTCAGGGCCGAATCGAACAGCCCATAGCGTCTGACGGCGGCGATGATCCCGGTCACGAAGGCGACCACGACCCAGATCACGAAGGCCGTCCCGGCCAGGATGAGGGTCGGCCAGACCCGATCGCCGATGGCCGCCGTGACCGGCCGGCCGTCGCGGACCGAGAACCCGAGGTCGCCGTGGAGGACGCCGTTGTCACCCCCGCCGAGGAAGCCCGGCAGGAGATTGGGCACGCCGCTGTTGCTGATGAAGATCCCCAGGCCCTGGCCATCGGGGTTGCAGATGCCAACCCAGCGGCAGTACTGGATCGGGATGGGCTGGTCCAGGCCCCAGCGGTGCCGGAAGGCTTCGATCTGCGCCTGGGTGATCCGCGGGTTCAGGGCAAACCGCGCTTCCGGTCCCCCCGGCGCGATCAGGAGGATCGCGTAGATCATGAATGAGGTGATGATCAGGACCGGGATCGTCTCGAGGACACGACGGATGATGAAGCGAACCATCGTCAATCCTGGCTAGGTACGAATGTGCAGCGAGGCTTGTCGGCCTCGCTGCACATGGCTTGAACTACCTAAGTCGCGCGACCAGTGGTTACTGGTCGAGCCACCAGTCCTCGACGTTCCAGAGCACGCTCGACGTGGTCGGGTTGCCTGTCACGTTGTGGAGCTTGGGGCTGACGAGATACGCGTTCTTCCAGTAGAAGAGCGGGTACTCGGGAGCCAGCTTGCTGTACAGATCCTGAACCGTGTACATCGCGTCGCGGACCTTCGAGAAGTCCACGTTCGACTTGACGGCGTTCCACGCCGCGTCGAGTTCCTTGTTGCACAGACGGTTGCTGTTCTGACCATTGTGGGGTGCGGCGTCAGGGATGCCCTGGCAGGTGTAGACGTTGTATCCGCCGAGCGGGTCGAGCGGAGACACGAACGCATACATGGCCGCATCGAAGTTGCCGTGGATCAGGTTGCACGGCGTGTCGGCCTGGATGCCCTGACCGGTCCACGAGCCGAAGATGATGTCGGCACTGACCGGCATGGGATTGACCTTGATCCCGATCGGGGCCAACTGCGAAGCGAACGCGGTCAGCGAGTCGATGCGGTAGGGGCGAGTCGTCGTGCAGAAGTCGAACGCGAGCTTCTTGCCGTTCTTCTCGCGGACGCCGTCGGCACCCGGAACCCAACCGGCCGCGTCGAGCTTGGCCTTGGCCGCCTCGGGGTCGTGCTTGCTGTCCGGTTCCTGCTTGAAGTACCAGGCCAGCGGGGAGATGTTGTTGGTGCCGATCGGGTCGACGGTGCCGCCCAGGATCTGGCCGGTGATCTGCGACTTGTCGATGGCCAGTCCGACGGCCTCCTTGACGGCCTGGACATCGGCCTCGCTACCGGTCTTCTCCAGGAGCCGCTTGTTGTTGAACGACAGCTGCTCGTAGGTGAAGGTGTCCTCGGTGAGGACCTTGTCCATACCGGTGAGCTTGGGGATGTCGGAGTGGTTGAGGTTCATCGCCAGGTCGTACTCACCCTGGGCGAACCCGGCGATCATGCCGTCGGGATTGTCCGGGTAGTACTTGAAGATCAGGTGCTTGAACCCGGGCGTCTTGCCACCGCTCACGGTCCCGTAGTTCGGGTTGGCGTCGTAGGTGATCTGCGAGCCGGCCGCGAACTTCACGGGCATGAACGGACCGCTGTAGACACCCGAGGCCAGGTTGGTCAACGGATACAGCTTGGTGGGCGAGTCCTTGGCCGGGACCTTGGCGAGGTAGTGGGCCGGCAGGAGCGGGGCGACCAGACCGAGGTAGCCCTCATAGACGTTCTTGAAGTGCATGACGCAGGTCGTGGGGTTCGTGGCGTCGATGCCCGAGATGTCTTCCCAACCGATGGTGCCACCGGCCAGGCCGACGTTGTCGGGATCCATGTTCCACTTCCACGTCGCGGTGAGGTCGTCGCAGGTGATCGCCTCGCCGTCGGACCACTTGCCGCCCTCGCGGAGCTTCCAGGTGACGTCCATGCCCGTGCCATTGACGACGACGCCGCCATTGCTGACGAGCGGGACCTCAGTGGCCAGGTCGGGCACGTACTTGAGGTCGTACGAGGTATCCAGGAGGCCGAGCAGGGCCGGCGTACCGGCCTCGATGTCCGTATTGGCCTGCGCGTAATACGGATTGATGTTGCCGGGAACCTGCCATTCCGCGATGACGAGGGTGTCGCCCTGCGACGGGGCCGGCTCAGGTGCGTACTTCGAACCGGTGAGCTCGGGGGCCGCGGGCGCTGCCGAGCCCTCTGATGCGGCCGGCGTCGCACTGGGAGCCCCGCCCGTCGCCGCTGGCGACGAGGACGTTGTGCTGGTGCCGCAGGCCGATGCCATCAATACGGCAGCGATGGTCAGCACGAATAGACGTTTGTGCATCGACTCTCCTCCGAGGGGTTGGAAGAACTCGAAAGCCTTCCCTTTCGCGACCCGATCCCGTGCAATGTTGCGCGGCACGCCAGTCTAGGTCCGGATCGAGCCTCCCACGGCCGACGGACGAATCGAGGGTGGAGCACGGTTCAGGTCGTAGCGCTGCCGGTACTATCCACAGCGGCTCACGGACTGTCAAATCGCGGCCGAGGGCCTCAAGCTGTGCGCTTTCCCGATCGGACCGGACCGGCCCGCCGAGGCTGGTCCGGGCGCGATCCGGGGACCGGCCGGCCCGTCAATCGCCCAGCCACCAGTCCTCGATGTTCCAGGTGTCCGCCGCCGTCCCCAGGGTGGCTCCCGGATGCATCACCAGGTTGTGGAGGGCGGCCGTCGAGCCACGCGTCTCGTTCCGGTAGTAGAGCGCGATCTCGGGCACCTCGCGCAGGTAGATCCGCTGGATCTCATAGGCGGCGCCGATCTGCTCCTGGGGATTGATGGCCGTGCCCAGCGTGTCGATGGCACGGTCGACCGCGGGGTCGTTGAAGCGCAGGAAGTTGAACCCGCTCCAGCCGTTGGCCTCGGTCGGGATCTGGTCCGAGTGGTATGAGTAGTAGTAGTCGTCGTGCAGGTCGAACCCGAGGGCGTACTTGAACTCGGCCGTATCGAACGTGCCCCGGGCCAGGCTGCATTTGGTGCTGGCGCTGACCTCCCGCGCGGCGGCGAACAGGATCTTCGAGCTCACGAAGTTCAGGTGCAGCTTGATCCCGATCTTGGCCAGTTCGTCGGCGATGAACCGGCCACCGACTTCGCGGTAGGGGTCGCCGGTCGTGCAGTGCTCGAGGACCAGCGGCAACCCGCTCACGGGATCGACCCGGATCCCGTCAGCGCCACGCTTGTAGCCGGCCCCGTCGAGGGCCTGGTTGGCGGCGGCGAGATCGGGCGCCGGACAGACCGGGTCGGGCAGCCGCCAGTAGTTGGATGGCATGGCGTTGGTGCAGGCCACCAGGTTCTCTGTCGGGTTCGGGAGGGCTGAAGCGTGAACCGCCTGGTTCAGCGCCTGCCGGTCGATGGCCTGAGCGATCGCCCGTCTGACGATCACGTCCCGGAGTGCCGGGTGGCCCTTGCCCTGCCCGGCTCCGGCCTCGTTCATGTCGAAATGCTCGTACAGCCAGGCCGGACCGAGCAACGCCTGGCCGCTGGCGGCGACATCGGCGATCGCGCTGTAGTCGGTGTCGTCGAGCCCCAGCGCGACGTCCACATTGCCGTCCACGAAGGCCTTGATCAGACCGGCCTTGTCGTCCGGAAAGGTCCGGTACACGATCCGGTCGAGGCAGGCCCGGCCCGGGCAGGCCTGAGCCGGCCCGTGCCAGTTCTCGTCCCGGACCAGGCTCACGTCGCGGCCCGCGATCGAGGCGTACTTGAAGGGCCCGATGGTGACCGCTGCAGAGATCTCGGCCGAGAACGGATACAGCCGGCCGATGTCCGCCCGGTCCGCGGTCTTGAAGTAGTGCTCCGGGAAGAAATAGCTCGCGAGAACGGCCAGGTAGTCGGCGTACGGCTCCTTGAAATGGACCGTGGCGTGGGTATCGTCGGCGACGGTGATCCGGTCGATGGCCTTCCAGCCGGTCGTCGCGGCGCCCAGCTGGGTCGCGTCCCGGACGAACTGCCACGTGTAGTCGAGATCGTGGGTCGTGGCCGGCTGGCCGTCGCTCCAGCGCAGGTCGGGCCGCAGCTCGACGTCGACGTCGAACCCGGCGCCGGCGGGATCGGGCCGGATGGAACCATCGGACAGGCTGGGCATCCGGGTCGCCAGGTCCGGCTTCCAGTGACCGTCGGCGGTCACCAGGAAGGGCGTCCGCATCGTCGCGAAGAAGAGCGATCGATTGGCGCTCGACCCGGCGAGGAGCGGATTGAGCTCCCCGCTTCCGTGCCAGTCGCCGACGGTCACGGTGCCGCCCTCGATCCCCCGCTCCGGCTGATAGGAGTAGCCGTAGAGGAGTCGCTCCCACTCATCCGCGGCCGATCCGGGCGAACCCGACGGCGTCGTCGAGCCGGGCACGCTGGCCGATGGCGTCGGGTGGTTCGGATCGCCGCAGGCCGCCGAGAGCAGGACCGCGCCGAGGATCAGGCTTGCCAGCCGGCCCGGCGTCCCGAGACGGCGCGCGCGGGTCAGTCGGGGCACGGAGTCTCGGCTCCGGCCATTGCCCGCCAGCGCAGGTTCGGCTGGCGGGCCGCCGCGGCCTCGTCGAGGCGCCGGACCGGGGTGTCGTGGGGCGCCTCGAGGACGAGCTCGGGCGTCTCGCGGGCTTCCGTCGCGATCGCGATCAACGCGTCGGCGAAGGCATCGAGGGTCTCGATCGGCTCGGTCTCGGTCGGCTCGATCAGCATCCCTTCCTCGACGATCAACGGAAAGTAGATCGTCGGGGGGTGATAGCCGTAGTCGATCAGCCGCTTGGCGATGTCCAGGGTTCGCACCCCGGTCGCCTTCTTGATGCTCGCCGCCGAGGCCACGAACTCGTGCTTGCAGGCTCGGTCCCCGAAGGGCTGGTCGAACGTGCCCGCGAGCCGGACCCGCAGATAGTTGGCGGCCAGCACGGCGTCGTCGCTGACCTCGCGCAGACCGGCCCCGCCGTGGGCCAGAATGTACGCGTAGGCCCGGACGAGCACGCCGGTATTGCCGACGAAGCTGCGCATCCGGCCGATCGAGGACGGTCGCTCGCCGGAGCGCTCCAGCCGGAACCCGCCGTCGTCGCCGCGCACGACCCGGGGCGCGGGGAGGAACGGCACGAGCGCGGGTCCGACGCCGACCGGGCCGGCGCCGGGGCCGCCCCCGCCGTGGGGCGTGCTGAACGTCTTGTGGACGTTGAAGTGCATCACGTCGAAGCCGGCCTCGCCCGGCTTGAACCGGCCCAGAATGGCGTTCAGGTTGGCACCGTCCATGTAGGCCAGCGCGCCGACCCCGTGGACGGCCTCCAGGAGCTGGCCGATCCGCGTCTCGAACAGACCGAGTGTCGAAGGATTGGTGATCATCACCGCCGCGGTGCGCGGTCCGAGGGCGGCCTGGAAGGCCTCCAGGTCGATGCCGCCGTCCGCCGCCGAGGGGATGGTGACCGTCCGGAACCCGGCCATCGTGGCCGTGGCCGGGTTGGTCCCGTGCGAGCTGTCGGGAACGAGAACGTCGGTCCGGTCCATGTCGCCGCGGCTGCGGTGATAGGCCCGGATCATCAGGATCCCGGTCAGCTCACCCTGGGCCCCCGCGGCGGGCTGGAGGCTGACCGCCGCCATGCCGCTGATCTCTACCAGCGCGGCCTCGAGCTCCCAGAGCAGCTCGAGCGTGCCCTGGGCGGTTGCATCGGGCGCCAGCGGGTGAAGACCGGCGAAGCCGGGCAGGCGCGCGGCCCACTCGTTGAGCTTGGGGTTCCACTTCATCGTGCACGAGCCGAGTGGATAGAAGCCGGTGTCGACGGCGTAGTTGAGCTGGCTGAGGTTGACGTAGTGGCGGACGACCTCGGGCTCGTTCAGCTCGGGCAGTGCCGGCGGCTGGGTCCGGCGCTGCGCGGCGGGGATCCGCTCGAGGGCGTTCCGGGGAGCGTGCGGGATCTTGCCGCCACCGCGCCCCGGGCTCGATCGCTCGAAGATCGTCGGCTCGAGCCGGTTGCCGGTGACGCTCATCGACTCAGCTCCGGGACGGCCCCGCCGGACTCGCCGACGAGCGCGCCGGCGCCGGCCTCGACCGCGATCGGGGGTCGACCGCGAAGGACGGCCGAGAGCGCGTCGGCAAAGCGGGCGATGTCGTCGGCGGTGGTCACCTCCGTGGCGCACACCAACAGGGCATCGGTCAGGCTCGGGTCGTCCGGCTCGGCTTCGGCCAGGACCAGACCGGCCAGGATCCCGCGGTCGATCAGGCGCCGATGGACTGCCGCCGCGTCCGGGACGCGGACGGCGAACTCATTGAGGTACGGGCCGGAGTGCAGGCGACGGACGCCCACCTCGGCCAGGGCGGCCTCGAGCTCGGCGGCTCGGACGGCACCCAGCGCCGCCACATCGCGCAGGCCATGCGGCCCGAGCGTGGCCAGGTAGATGCTCGCGGCCAGGGCCAGGAGCGCCTGGTTGGTGCAGATGTTGCTGGCGGCCTTCTCGCGCCGGATGTCCTGCTCCCGCGCGCGCAGGGTCATCACGAAGGCTCGCTTTCCATCGAGGTCGGTGGTCAATCCCACCAGCCGGCCCGGGACCTGGCGAACGAGCGAATCGGTGGCGGCGAGGATGCCCAGGTATGGCCCGCCGTATTGCGCCGGGATTCCCAGCGGTTGACCCTCGCCCGCGGCGATGTCCGCGCCATAGACCCCGGGCGGTTCGAGGACCGCCAGCGAGACCGGCTCGACCACGGCCACGAAAAGCGCCCCGGCGGCATGGGCGAGCCGGCCGATCTCGGCCATTGGCTCGAGCAGCCCCAGGAAATTCGGCTGCCCCGCGATCACCCCCGCCACCGGTCGATCGGGATCGGCCAGGAGTCGCTCGAGGGCGGCCAGGTCGGTCGTGCCCGCGTCCGGCCCATCGGCCACCAGCGGGATCTCCTCGACGGCCAGGCCGCCGCCCAGGAAATAGGTGGCCGTGGTCTCGCGATAGTGGCGATGGACCGCTCGCGAGACCAGGACCCGCTCGCGACGGGTCGCCCGACAGGCCATCAGGGCCGCCTCGGCGGTGGCCGCCGCGCCGTCGTAGTGCGAGGCGGACACGACGTCCAGCCCGACGAGCTCGGCGATCAGCGACTGGTACTCGTAGATCGACTGGAGAGTGCCCTGGCTGATCTCGGGCTGATAGGGCGTGTAGGCCGTGTACCACTCGCCGCGCAGGAGGAGCTGGTCGATGGCCGCCGGGCTGTAGTGGCGGTAGACCCCGGCGCCCAGGAACGATGCCAGGTCCACCTGGTTGCGCCGGGACAGAGCCTCCAGGCGGGCCGCCAGGGCCAGCTCCGGCTCGGGCTCGGCCAGGGCCAGGGGCGTCGCGCGGAGGCGTTCGGGGATGTCGGCAAAGAGCTCGTCGACGGAATCGATCCCGATCGTCGCCAGCATCCGGGCGCGGTCGGCCGGGGTGTGCGGGCCGTACGGCATCGGAGCGTCAGCCCTCCGAGATCAACGCGTCATAGGCCGCGGCGTCGAGGAGCCCGTCGAGCTCGGCCTTGTCGGCCACCGTGACCCGGACCATCCAGCCGGCCCCGAGCGGCTCGGAGTTGACCAGCTCGGGCTTGTCGGCGAGGGCGGCGTTTGCCTCGACCACCGATCCCGACACCGGGGCGAACAGGTCACTGACGGCCTTTACCGACTCCACGACGCCAAAGACCGCGCCCTGCTCGAGCGTCCGACCGACCTCGGGCAACTCGACGAAGACGATGTCGCCGAGCTGGTTCGCGGCGTATTCGGTGATCCCGACCGTGGCCTCGGTCCCCTCCAGGCGGACCCACTCGTGGTCCTTGGTGTAGCGCAGATCGGTGGGGACCATCGGCCGGCAGGGCCTCCTTCGTGATGAGGGGTCAGCCGGCCCGCCGGTAGAACGGCAGCGGGACGACCTCCGCGGGCACCCGCCCATCGCGGATCCCTACTGCGAGCATCGTACCGGGTTCGCCATCTGCGGGGGCGACGTAGGCCATCGCGATCGGGACGCCGAGGGTCGGACTGGGGGCGCCACTCGTCACGACGCCCGTCTGACGATCGCCCGCGAAGACCGGATAGCCATGACGGGCGATCCCCCGGCCGCGCACGATCAGGCCGACGAGGCGGCGGCGCGGGCCCTCGGCAGCGATCCGCTCCAGAGCGGCCCGCCCAGCGAAGTCGGCGGCCTTGTCGAGCTTGACGACGCGGCCCAACCCGGCGTCGTAGGGACTGGTCGTGGGGTCCAGCTCATTGCCGTAGAGCGGCATCCCGGCCTCGAGCCGAAGGGTGTCACGGGCCCCCAGGCCGACCGGTTGGATGCCCGCCGCCTGGCCCTCGGCCAGGAGGGCGTCCCACAGCTCGACCGCGTGCGCCGTCTCGACGAACAGCTCGAAGCCGTCCTCGCCGGTATAGCCGGTTCGGGCCACCAGCGCGTCGACCCCGGCGACCGCGCCTTCGGCGACGGTGTAATTGCGCAGGGCGTCAAGGTCGAGATCGGTCAGCGACGCCAGGATCTCGCCGGAGCGCGGCCCCTGGATCGCGACCAGGGCGGTGGCCAGGGAGCGGTCGTCGAGGATCGCTCGAAAGCCCTCCAGCCGCTCGACCAGGAGGTCGCTCACCAGCTGGGCGTTGGCGGCGTTGGCCACGACCAGGAACCGCTCCGCGGCGAGGCGATAGACGATCAGGTCGTCGAGCACCCCACCGTCCGGCGCGCAGATCATCGAGTACTGGGCCCGCCCGACCGGGAGCGCTGGGGGGTCGGACACGAGGGCGTGGGCCAGGGCCGCTCCGGCATCGGGGCCCTCCACGAAGAGCTCGCCCATGTGCGACAGGTCGAACAGCCCGGCACCCTCGCGGACCGCGCGATGCTCCTCCAGGATGCCCGCGTACTGGACCGGCATCAGCCAGCCGGCGAATTCGATCAGGCGCGCCCCCAGCGCGCGGTGGCGCTCGATCAGCGCTGTCGTTCGGAGCGTGACGTCGACGACTTCGGCCACGCCTCAGGCGTCCGACCCGGCACCGGCGGCCCCGCCCCCGACGGCCCCGCCCCCGACCGTCGAGCGCGCGACCTGATCTGCGGCCCGCTCGACCAGCGCTCGCTCGGATTCGAAGGTCAGGACCGCGCCGGCATCGGCCAGATCGAACCAGCGGACCTCGTCGAATTCGTGATCGTGCCCGGCGATGTCGCCACCGGTCGGCTCCATCAGGAAATAGAAGACGGTCTTGTGAATCCGCGCCCCGCGCTGGGTGAAGTCGTAGCTGATCGAGTCGATCGGCTCGACGATCCGGACCGTGAGACCCGTCTCCTCGGCGACCTCACGCAGGGCCGTCTGCTCGGTGGTCTCGCCCTGATGAGGCGTCCCCTTGGGAAGGGTCCAGGTTCTGACTTCCCTGCGTCGTCCGGCGATGAATTGCGGTAGCCCGCCCCGGAACCGGACGACGATGCCGCCCGCGGAGGTCGCCGTCTTCTGCTTCAGGCCAGCCACGGCGCCGAGGCGGCGCTCGAGCGACCCTCGCGCGCGGGCCCACTCGGACGCGACCAGCGCATCGTCACGGCGGGCCGAACGCGACCGCTCGACGCCCGGCGGGGAAGCGCCGGCTGGAGCGCTCGCCAGCTCGCTCGGAGCCGGAGCAGCGATGGGAGCTGGGACCGGCGCAGGACGGTCGCCCGCGGCGGAATCGCGCGGAACGCGGCCGTGCTGCGCAAGCCAAGGCGCCGCTCGCTGGCCCGCGATGGGGCGCACACGAAACGCGCCGCCGGGCGGGCCGCGTACTTGGCGGCGATCGAGTGCTGCATGTCGCTCATCGTACCCTGTCAGGGAGTGTTTGCAAGGGCGGTGCGGAGGCGTCTGGAAACGTCCGGTGTCAGCGCGCCACGTTCTTCCGAGAGGGCGATCTCCCGCATCGCGGCGGCACGGTACAGGGGCACGACATCGGGGGCGTGCGCCGCCAGGGCGGCCAGGTGCGCCTCGAGTGTCCCGACGTCACCGCGGGTGACCGGTCCGGTCAATGCGGCGCTGATTCCCAGGGCTCGCGCGTTGCCCAATGTCTGC
>JAXDKT010000125.1:0-12101 GCA_034666965.1 Chloroflexota bacterium
CGCCAACCGCCAGCGATGGCATGCGCTTCGAGCTGCGAACCCCGAATGAGGCTCGACACGTGACCATCCCGCTGCTGGG
The DNA here is from genome assembly GCA_034666965.1 of Chloroflexota bacterium. Classification (GTDB taxonomy): domain Bacteria; phylum Chloroflexota; class Limnocylindria; order Limnocylindrales; family CSP1-4; genus Chersky-267. Next base: position 80 of record JAXDKT010000125.1, read on the forward strand.
CCGGCACGCCGTCCACAACGCGCTGGCCGCGGCCGCGGTCGGGATCGCCGCGGGCCTGGATCTCGATTCGATCGCCGCGGGCCTCGCCGCCGCACGTGGTGCGGCGCACCGCGGCGAGCTCCTCCGTCTGGGCGACGTGACGGTCTTCGACGACAGCTACAACGCGGCGCCGGCGTCGATGCTGGCCGCCCTCGATGTCCTGGCCGGGCTGCGCGGGCGGCGGATCGCGGTCCTGGGCGAGATGCTCGAGCTGGGTGACGAGCACGAGGCCGGTCATCGCCAGGTCGGTCGGGCCGCCGGCGCGATCGTCGACCTGCTGGTCGTGGTCGGGGACGATGCCGAGGGCATCGCCGAGGGTGCCCTCGAGACGGGCCTCGAGCCCGAGCGGATCCTGCGCGCCAGCGACGGCGAGGCTGCCCATGACCTGCTCAGGCCGCGGCTGGTGCCCGGCGACGCCGTGCTGGTCAAGGCCTCCCGGGGAATCGGCCTCGACCGGCTGGTCGAGGCGCTCCGTGATGAGCTCGGGCGATGACCGTCGGCACGGTCGAGCTGATCCAGGGCCTGCTCATCGCGTTCATCCTCGTGGTCATCCTGATGCCGCCCTACATCCGCCTGCTGCGCTACGTCCGGTTTGGCAAGAACATCCGCGAGGAGGGCCCGGTCAGCCACCAGATCAAGCAGGGTGTGCCGACCGGCGGCGGGATCCTGCTCATCCTGGTGGTCGCGGCGATCGCCCTGTTCCTGGGCGCGGTCGGCAGCGACACGCCGGATACCTACTCGCCTCTCGCGGCGCTCCTGGGCGTCGGCGCGCTGGGCGCATTCGACGACTGGCGCAACGCCAAGACGGGCACCGGGATCGGGGTCCGGGGCAAGCTCGGCTGGCAGATCGTCGTGGCCGTCCTGGCCGCGCTCTACATCCAGCGCCACTTCGGGATCGACGCGATCCGAGTCCCGTTCGTGAAGGACGACGTGATCATCGGCCCGGCCCTGTACGTCCTCTTCGCGGCCTTTGCGATCGTCGCCTCGAGCAACGGCGTGAACATCACCGATGGGCTCGACGGGTTGGCTGGCGGGACGCTGGCCTTCGCCTTCGTGGCCTACATGATCATCGCCCTGCTCAACGTGCCCCACCAGCCAAACCTGGCCCTGCTGTGCGCGATCATCATCGGCGCGATCATGGGCTTCCTCTGGTTCAACGTGCATCCGGCCCAGGTGATCATGGGCGATTCGGGTTCGCTGGGCCTGGGGGCCACCCTGGCCGTCAGCGCGCTGATCACGGGCCAGATCGTGGTCCTGCCCCTGATCGGGCTGGTGTTCGTGGTCGAGACGGGCTCGGTCATCCTCCAGGTCGCCTACTTCAAGGCCACGGGCGGGCGTCGGATCTTCCGGATGTCGCCGATCCATCACCACTTCGAGCTGCTCGGCTGGGACGAGGAGAAGATCACCGTCCGGTTCTGGATCGTGGCCGTCCTGGCCGGGCTGCTCGGGGTGACCTTGTTCATGGCCTCGATCAACTCGCTGGCATGACGACGATGACCACGACCCCACCACAGCCGCCCGGGACGGCCCTCGACCCGGATGAGCTGACCCTGGACGCGATCCGGTCCGGAGCGCTGGCCGGTCTCCCGGTCAGCGTCCTGGGCTTCGCCCGGAGTGGGATCTCCCTGGCCCGCTTCCTGGTCGACGCCGGCGCGAACGTGACCGTCTACGACCGGCGTCCGGTCGATGAGCTGGTCGATGCGCTGGCGCGCCTCGAGGGCCGTCCGGTGCGGCTCCTGGCCGGGCCCCAGGTCGACCCGGCCGAGGCGCTCGCCGGCGCCGTCCTGGTGACGACCTCGCCGGCCGTCAACCCCGACTATCCGACCACCGAGCCTCGGCTCCGGGCAGCCCTGGCGGCGCTGGTGGGAGCGCGCGCGGCCGGCGACTCGAGCGCGCCCGCGGTCGTGTCCGAGGCGGACCTGGTGCTGCGCCTGTGCCCGGCGCCGACCATCGGGATCAGCGGGACCAAGGGCAAGACGACCACCGCGGCGCTGGCCCATGCCCTGCTCGCAGGCGACCCGCGTCACCGGGCGATCCTGGGCGGCAACATCGGCCGGCCGCTGGTCGAGCGCCTGCCCGACCTGCGACCCGACGATCGGGTGGTGATCGAGCTGTCCGAGCTGCAGCTGCCGACCCTGTCGCGGGGCACCACCGTCGCCGTGCTGACCAACGTGACCTCGGATCACCTCGACCGCCACGGAACGCTCGAGGCGTACCGCGCGGTCAAGCGTCGCTTCGCCGAGGCGGTGGACCCAACCGGTGCCCTGGTGCTCAACCTGGACGATCCGGTGGTGGCCGGGTACGCCGAGCTCGGCGCCGCTCGGGTCGTCGGCTACCGCCGCGACGTTCCGGCCCCGGGCGGCGTCGGGATCGCCGACGGCTGGATCGTCGCGGATGGTCTGGAGCGCCTCGCCCTGGCCGGCGGTGGCGGCGCGGCCACCGGTCCGAACGGACGGATCCTGCCCATCGCCGAGCTGACCCTGCCTGGCCAGCACAATCTGTCGAACACGCTGGCCGCGGTGGCGGTGGCGCTCCTGTTCGGGGTGCCGCCCGAGGCCATCCGCGCCGCCGCCGGCGCGTTCGTGGGGGTCGAGCATCGGCTGGAGACCGTCGCCGTGATCGACGGGATCCGCTTCGTCAACGATTCGCAGGGGACCCAGCCCGACGCGGTCGTGGCCGCCCTGCGGGCGTTCGACCCGCCGATCGTGCTGATCGCGGGGGGCCGCGACAAGGGCATCGACCTGGGCGAGTTGGGACCGGTCGTCGCGGAACGGGTTGCGGCCGCCGTCCTGATCGGTGAGAGCGGGCCCGATCTCGAGCGCCGGTTCCGCGCGGCCGGTCTGGTACGCACCGAGCGCGCCGCGACGCTCGAGGCCGCCGTCCGGCGGGCGGCCGCCATCGCCGCCGAGCTGCGCCGGGAGAACGCCACGAGCCCGCGCCCCCCGACCGTGCTGCTCAGCCCGGCGGCCGCCAGCTTCGACATGTTCGCCGACTACGAGGCCCGCGGGCGGGCGTTCAAGGCGGCCGTGGCCGCGCTCGCGGAGGAGGGGAGCCGATGACCGCGCCGACCACGGCCCTGCGCGGCCGGACCCGGGCCCGGGCGGCTGCGGGAGCCCCGCCCAAGACGCTCCGGCGCGAAACCCATCAGCCGGACTACGTCATCCTCGTCGCGGTCATCGCCATGTCCGCGATCGGCATCCTGATGGTCTTCTCGTCGTCGGCCATGAAGGAGTACGCGCGCGATGGCGACGTCTTCGGGGCGGTTGCCCCACAGGTCGCCTGGTGTGTCGCCGGACTGCTAACGATGCTGGGAGTGATGCGCGTCGACTACCGCCGGCTGCGGCTGGTGTCGATCCCGCTCTACGCGATCGCCGTCGTCCTGCTCGTGCTCGTGTTCAGCCCCACCCTGGGCCAGGAGGTCGGTGGCTCCACCCGCTGGCTCAAGGTCGGTCCGCTGCCCGCGGTCCACCCGGCCGAGTTCGCCAAGCTCGCCCTGGTCATCTACCTGGCCCACTGGCTGGCCAAGCGCGGCGAGCGGGTGCGCGGGCTGCTGACCGGGACCCTGCCCTTCCTGATCGTGTTCCTGCCGATCGTGGTCCTCGTCCTCAAGGAGCCCGACCTGGGGACGTCGACGGTCCTGGCGGTGACCGGCCTGACGATGTTCCTGCTGGCCGGCGCCAACCTGATCCACTTCATGACCCTGCTCGGCACTGGCTTCGTGGGCATCGTCATGTTCGCCCTGCACGGCTACCAGCTGGAGCGGATCCGGGCCTGGATCGACCCGTGGGCCTACCCGGACACGATCGGGTTCCACTCGATCCAGGGGCTTCTGGCACTGGGCGCGGGCGGCCTGTTCGGCCTCGGGCTGGGGCAGAGCCGGGGCGCGGGCGGCCTGTTCCTGCCCAACGCCAGCAACGACTTCATCTTCGCGGTCATCGGCGAGGAGTTCGGGCTGCTGGGCGCGGGCCTGGTGGTCGCGCTGTTCGCGATCCTGGCCTACCAGGGCATCCGGGTCGCCCTGGCGGCGCCCGACACGTTCGGCTCGCTGCTGGCCGCCGGGATCACGATCTGGCTGTGCGCCCAGGCGTTCATCAACATCGGCGTGGTGGTGGCGCTCTTCCCGATCACCGGGATCACGCTGCCGTTCATCAGTGCCGGCGGCTCCTCGCTGACGATCAGCCTGGCGGCCGTCGGGATCCTCCTCTCGATCTCCCGAGAGACCGTCGAACGAGGCACCTGGAACGATGCGTCTGCTGATCGCGGGCGGCGGAACGGGCGGGCACATCTACCCGGCTCTGGCCGTCGCCCGATCGCTGCGCGCCAGCGACCCTGAGCTCGAGCTGGCGTGGCTCGGCGGGCACCGCGGGCTGGAGGCCTCGATCGTGCGCGCCGCCGGGATCCCCGTCCGCCGCCTGGTGCTGCGCTCGCTGCGCTCAACCGAGCGGTCGATCCACGCCGTCCTCGACCCGCTCCGGCTGGGCCTGGCCGTGCCCCAGGCGCTCGCGATCCTGGCCCGCGAGCGCCCCGCCGCGATCTTCACCACGGGTGGCTACGCCGCCATCCCGGTCCTGCTGGCCGCGCGACCGCTGGGCATCCCGACGGTCCTCTGGGACGGCAACGTGATTCCCGGGCGCAGCGTCCGGGCGACCGCGCGGCTGGCCACCGTCGTCGCCGTTTCGTTCCCGGAGACCTGCGCGGCCCTGGCCGTCGCCGCGGAGCGCTGCTACGTCAGCGGGACGCCCATCCGCGACTTCTCGACGATCGATCCGCCGGCCGCGCGTGCGCGCCTCGGGATCCCCTCCGACCGCCGCGTGCTGCTCGTCTTCGGTGGCTCGCAGGCGGTCCGCCGCTTCAACGCCGCGGTGAGTGAGGCCTTGCCCCGGCTGGTCTCGGGCGTCAACGTTGTCCACGTGACCGGCGATGCCGGCTACGCCCGGGCCCTGTCCGACCGCGAAGCCCTCCCGGCTGAGCTGCGCGAGCGCTACCGCCCCTTTCCGTTCCTCGGAGCCGAGATGGCCGACGCGCTCGTCGCCGCGGATCTCATCGTCGGGCGGGCGGGCAGCTCCACCCTGGCCGAGGCGACGGCCCTGGGCAAGCCGATCGTGGTCGTTCCATACCCGCACGCGGCCGGCCATCAGCGGGCCAACGCCCGACGCGTCGTCGAGAGCGGCGCCGGCCGGCTGGTGGCCGACGATGCCTTCGACGCAGCGGCCCTGCTCGATGCCGCCGCCATTCTGGACGATCCGGCGACCCACGCCCGGATGGCCGCAGCCTCCCGCGAGCTCGGCCGGCCGGGCGCGGCCGAGGCCGTGGCGGAGCTCGTCACGGCGGCCGCCGAACGCCGCCCCTTCCCGGACCGGGCGGCCATCGAGCGCCGCTCGCGGGAGGGGCAGGCATGACCGGCCGGGAGCTCGGCGGCGCGTCGCGCGACCCGCGGCCGGACTTCAATCCGGTCGCCATCGGGACCGACATCCAGCGCCGGATCGGGGTCAAGACGTCGCGCGACGAACCGCTCGCCCGGTTCACGACGATGCGGGTCGGCGGTCCGGCCGACCTGTTCGCGGTCGCCCACAACGCGTTCGAGCTGCGGGCCCTGGTCAAATTCGTCCGCAGCCGCGGCATCCCCCATGTGATCCTGGGCCGCGGCAGCGACGTCGTGATCGCCGACGCCGGGGTCCGCGGGTTGGTCATCCAGGTCCGCGCCGAGGGCACCGAGGTCGACGAAGATCGGCTCGTGGCCGAGGCCGGCGTGGCCATGGCCCGGGCCGCCACGGTCACCCAGGGCGCGAGCCTGTCCGGTCTCGAGTTCGGGCTGGCCATCCCCGGTACCGTTGGTGGCTCGGTGTGGGCCAACGCGGGGGCCCACGAATCGGACGTCCGGGCCGTCCTCGAGAGCGCCCTGGTGATGGGCGCCGACGGCGCCGAGGTGCGGCTCGATCGCGAGGCTCTGGCCCTGGGCTACCGGGACAGCCGGCTCAAGCACCGCCCGGATCCCGCGGCGCCGCCGGAGGTCGTCGTCAGTGCCACCTTCCGACTGAGCGGCGCCACCCCGGACGAGATCCGCGCCCGTCTGGATGACATCCGGCGCTGGCGGCAGGCTCACCAGCCGCTGGGCATCCCGAGCGCCGGGTCGTATTTTCGCAACCCGCGCGGCGACTCGGCGGGCCGGCTCATCGAGGCCGCCGGGCTCAAGGGCACCCGCCGGGGCGGCGCCTCGGTCAGCGACAAGCACGCCAACTTCGTGATCAACGACCGCAAGGGCACGGCCGACGACGTCCGCCGCCTGGGGGAGCTGGTCCGGGCCGAGGTCCGCGCCCGGTTCGGGGTCGAGCTCGAGCCCGAGGTCGTTTTCGTCGGCGACTGGGGGCCGGCCTGGACCGAGACGGTCGCCGCCCCGACCGACCCGGTCGAGACCGACCGAGCGGCGTCGCCTGGAAGCGCCGCCGGAGGAACCGTCCAGTGACAGCCGCGGAGCGGCCCCCGATCGTGGTCCTCCTCGGTGGTCCGTCGGCCGAGCACGACGTCTCGATCGTGTCCGGGAACGCAATCGGCGACGCGCTGGCCGACCTGGGCCACGACGTCCAGCGGATCCTGATCGATCTCGCCGGCGGATGGTGGCGCCTGCCGACCGGTCTGCGCGGCGAAGGACGCGGCCCGGCCGAATACGACGACCCGGCGGTCCTCGGGGCGAGCGGTCCCGAGTCGGTCGGTGCCGCGCTCGAACGGCTGGCTGCCCAGCGCCCCGCCCCGGTCGTGTTCATCGCCCTCCACGGGCCCTTTGGCGAGGATGGCACGGTCCAGGCGCTGCTCGAGGCGGCCGGCCTGGCTTACACCGGCTCGGGCGTCACGGCGTCGGCCCTGGGCATGGACAAGGCGATCTTCAAGCGGCTGTGCCGTGGCCTGGGTCTGCCCGTCGGCGATTGGCACGAGGTCCGGGCCAGTCGCTGGGCGTCCGACCCGGACGCGGTTCTGGCCGAGCTCGAGGCTTTCGCCGCCGGGACGGGCGACCCGCGGCTGATGGTCAAGCCGGCCCGGCTCGGCAGCTCGGTCGGGATGACCCTGGCCCACGACGCCGCCGAGCGATCGGCCGCGATCGAGGCGGCCCTGGCCCACGACTCGCTGGTCCTGGCCGAGGCCTACCTGGCCCGCGCGCGCGACCTCGAGGTGTCGATCGTCGGCAACGACCCGGCTGCGTTGGAGCTGTACGGGCCCGGCGAGGTCGTGGCCGGTCACGAGTTCTACGACTACGCCGCCAAGTACACCCCGGGCCTGTCCGAGACGAGCCCGACCGCCGAGGTCGACGCCATCACCAGGGCGACGATCCTCAAGATCGCCCGCGATTGCTATCGGGCGATCGGGGCCGAGGGCTTCGCCCGGGTCGACTTCCTGCTGACCCCGACCGGGGTGTACCTGTCGGAGATCAACACCATCCCGGGGTTCACCCCGATCAGCCTCTTCCCGGCGATGGCCGCCGCCGGCGGCTATCCCTTCGGGCGCCTGGCCGAGCGGATCGTCGAGCTGGCGATCGATCGGCGGGCGGCGGCAATCCGCCGCCGGCTCCAGCCCGGGGACCTGCCCCGGTGAGCGGGCGGCGGGCGGTCCGCGGCTCGGCCTCGATCCGGCGCTCGACCGTGCCGACGCGCCGGCATGGCATCCGGCGGGCCTCGGCCGGGCTCAACCGGACCCGCTCGCTGGCCCTCCTGGCGATCATCCTGTCCGGCCTCGTGCTCTACGGGGCCAATGCCAGCGCGGCCTTCGGGTATCGCCGACTCGACATCACCGGGACCAGCCTCACGCCCGAGACGGCCATCCGGGCCGAGCTCGGTGCCCCCCAGGACGCCAACCTCTTCCGGCTGTCAACCGATGGCATGGTCGAGCGCCTGCAGGCGCTGCCGACGGTCGCCGACGCCGCCGTGGAGATCGCCCTGCCGGACACGCTCCGAGTCCGGATCACCGAGCGTCGGGCGGTGCTCGTCTGGCAGATCGGCCAGCGGCGCCTGCTCGTCGACGCCGACGGGGTCGCCTTCGCCGAGGACGGCGGCACGGCTCAGCTGCCCGTAGTCGACGACCGCCGCGCGCCCCCGACCCCCCCCGGCGACGACCATGGCCTGGACCTCCACGAGCGCCATCCCGAGGCGCATCTCGTGGGCGTCGGCGACCGGATCGACCCGGTCGACTTCGACGCGGCCGCGCGACTGGGCTCGCTCCACCCGGCCGACGTTGGCAGTGGGGCCGCCGGCCTGCACCTCAAGATCGACGACCAGCAGGGCTTCACCGTCGACACGGGCAAGGACGGCTGGACCGCCGTGTTCGGCTTCTACACGCCGACCATTCGCCGGACCGAGCTGATCCCCGGCCAGGTCCGGCTGCTGGGCAGCCTGCTGGCCGGGCGCGAGGAGACCATCGCGACCGTCGTACTGGCCGACGATCGGGCCGGGACCTACACCCTCAAGGCGAGTCGATGAGGGGGCTCCGTCGGCCGACTGGAGCGGGTGCGGGTTGCTGGCGGTCCGTCGGGTCGGGTAGCCTTGCCCAAACGATCGGACCGGAGGATGACGCCACTTGCTCCTTCCCCTGGCAGGCCTCGTCCTGGGCGTCCTGCTCGGGCTCCTCCTCCAGGTCGACGTCAGTTTCGAATTCGCTCGGTACTCGGCCGTCGCGATCGTCGCGGCGCTGGACTCCGTTCTCGGTGCCGTTCGTGCGGAGCTCGACGGCGTCTACGACAATCGGATCTTCGTCAGCGGCTTCGTCACGAACGCCCTGGTGGCGGTCCTGCTCACGTTCATCGGTGATCGGCTCGGCCTGGACTTGTACCTCGTCGCGCTGATCACGTTCGGGCCACGGATCTTCCAGAACGTGGCCCTCATCCGGCGCCACTTCCTGTAAAGGGGCAACGAACAAGGTGGAACGAGAAGCGGTCCTGGTCGGGATCGACGTCGGCACGACGAAGGTCACCGCGCTCATCGGCGAGGTCGGCCGGGACGGCGGGCTCACGATCATCGGCAAGGGCACGGTGCCCACGACGGGCCTCAAGAAGGGCGTGGTGGTCAACATCGAGCAGACCGTCCAGTCGATCGCGGCCGCCGTGGAGCAGGCCGAGCGGCTGTCGGGCTGGGCGATCGACCGGGCCTTCGTGGGCGTCGGCGGACAGCACGTCGAGAGCCAGAACTCGCGCGGGGCGGTCGCGGTCAGCGGTCACGGCCGCGAGGTCGCCCGCGAGGACATCAACCGTGCCACCGAGGTGGCCCGCGCGGTCTCGATTCCGTCCAACCGCGAGGTCCTCCACGTCCTGCCTCGCCAGTTCATCGTGGACGGGCAGGAGGGCGTCAAGGACCCGCTCGAGATGAGCGCCATCCGGCTCGAGGTCGAGACCCACATCGTCACCGGCTCGGCGACGGCCGTCCAGAACCTGACCAAATGCGTCGTCGCCGGCGGGGTCAAGATCGACGAGCTGGTGGCCAACTCGCTGGCATCCGCCGAGGCCGTCCTGAGCGAGACCGAGAAGGAGCTCGGCGTGGCCGTCGCCGACATCGGTGCCGGGACCATCGACCTGGCCCTGTTCGTCGACGGCTCCCCGTTCCACACCGGTGTCCTGCCCGTCGGCGGCAACAACGTGACCATGGACATCGCTGCGGTCATGAAGACCAGCCTCCAGGTCGCCGAGGAGCTCAAGATCGGCCACGGCACGTGCGACCTGCGGGCGGTCGACCCGGACGAGCAGATCAACGTCGCGATGCTCGGCGAGGAGGCCGGCCGGACGGTCAGCCGGCTCGAGCTGTGCCAGGTCATCGAGGCGCGCATGCGCGAGACGTTCGAGCTGGTGGCCAACGAGATGAAGGCGAGCGGCCACGGCATGCTCCCCGCCGGGATCGTCCTGACCGGTGGCGGAGCCGAGCTTGCCGGCGCAGCCGAGCTCGGCCGCGAGGTGCTCCAGATGCCGGTCCGGATCGCTGGCCCGGCCGGTGTCGGCGGCCTGGTCGACAACCTCCTGACCCCGGCCAACAGCACGGCCATCGGGCTCCTGCGCTGGGGCGCCGGCGTGCTCGCCCAGGGCGAGCCGGGCCGCTACGAGTCGGCCCCCGCGATGGGCTGGTTGAGCCGGATCCGGGACGCGCTCCGGAGCATCTTCCCCTGACCGTGCCCGCGCCGGGCGGCTGACGCTCCGGGCCCGTTCGCCGGGGCTACGGAGCCCCCGCCCGACGACCGTCGGGCCGCTTCTGACCGGGCCCCTTGACCCAGCGCTATACTCGCCCGACATCTCCAGAGCGCGCGGACCCCGAAACGACCACCAACCGAACGACCCGGCACGATCACCGGAGGAGAGGCGATGTCGCTGCGATCCGATTCCGAGAACTTCGCCCTGATCCGGGTGGTGGGGGTCGGCGGCGGCGGAAGCAATGCCGTCAACCGGATGATCCGGGCCGAGATGATGGGCGTCGAGTTCATCGCCTGCAACACCGATGCCCAGGCGCTTCTCCAATCGGATGCCCCGCACAAGATCCGCGTCGGCGACAAGATCACCCGCGGGCTGGGTGCCGGCGGCGATGCGTCGATCGGCCAGCGGGCCGCCGAAGAGGACTCGGAGAAGGTCGCCGAGGCGCTGCGCGACTCGGACATGGTATTCATCACCGCCGGGCTCGGCGGCGGGACGGGCTCGGGTGCCGCGCCGGTCATCGCCCAGATCGCCAAGGAGGCTGGCGCGCTCACGATCGGGGTCGTGACCAAGCCGTTCTCGTTCGAAGGCAACCGGCGCAAGCTCGTCGCGGAGAAGGCGGCCGAGGAGCTCCGGGCCAACGTCGACACCTTGATCACCATCCCCAACGACCGGCTCAAGGACGTCGTTCAGAAGAACACCTCGATCGTCGACGCCTTCCGCGTCGTCGACGATGTCCTGCGCCAGGGTGTCCAGGGGATCAGCGACATCATCACCGTCCCCGGCCTGATCAATCTCGACTTCGCCGACGTGCGCACGATCATGAAGGACGCCGGCTCGGCTCTGATGGGCATCGGTCGGGCGTCGGGCGAGAATCGCGCCATCGAGGCGGCTCGTCAGGCGATCGCCAGCCCGCTGCTCGAGATCAACATCTCGGGCGCGCAGGGGATCCTGTTCAACATCACCGGGTCGTCGAACCTGTCGCTGTTCGAGGTCACCGAGGCGGCCGAGGAGATTCGCGCGGCGGCCGATCCCGAGGCCAACATCATCTTCGGGACGAGCTTCAACGAGCGACTCGGCGACGAGGTCCAGATCACCGTCATCGCCACCGGCTTCGATGCCGGCCGCAAGCGTGACAGCGCCCGTCAGGCCAGCTCCGCATCGGGCTGGGAGACCCAGGCCGCCGCCCGACCGACATCGCGCGACTTCCTCGACGAGCTCGACCGTCAGCGCCAGGCCGGCGCCGGCGACGGGCTCGAAGACGGCGTAGCCGCGGAGGTCAAGGCCGATCGCACGGTGGGGATCGCGCCCGCCCCGGTCCGGCGCGCCCAGATCGACCCCGACGACCTCGAGATCCCGAGCTTCCTCCGCCGCGCCAAGTAGCCGTCCGCCGATGGGCGGCGGATCCGGACCCGGCAACGACAGCGGCAGCGAGCGCCCCGACCCGGCCGACGTAGCGGCCTTCACGGCCGTTCGAGCGGCCGTCCTCGAGCAGATCGCGCGGTCCTGCGCGGCGGTCGGCCGTGACCCGGCCACGGTGCGCCTGGTGGCCGTCTCCAAGACCGTCCCGGCGGAGCGCCTCCGGGCGGCCGTCGCCGCGGGTTTGACGACCCTCGGCGAGAACCGGGTCCAGGAGGCCGAGGCGAAGGTCGGCGCGGTCTCCGGCGCCCGCTGGCACCTGGTCGGCCCGCTCCAGTCGAACAAGGTTCGGCGGGCCGTCGAGACGTTCGAGATGATCGAGTCGGTCGACTCGGTCGAGCTCGGGGCTCGACTCGACCGGATCGTCCGCGAGGCCCGCGGTCTCGAGCCGGAGGGACCGGTGCCCGAGCA
>JAXDKT010000126.1:0-7099 GCA_034666965.1 Chloroflexota bacterium
CTGCTCGACCGGCTGTTCGTTCGCGACGGGCAGACGGTGGGGGAGCTGGCGAGCGGGCTGGAGATGACCCGCTTCGGAGCGATGAAGCATCTGCGGATCCTCGAGGCCGCCGGGCTCATCGCGACGAAGAAGGTCGGCCGGGAGAAGCTCCACTACCTCAACCCCGTCCCGATCCAGCTCCTCGCCGAGCGGTGGGTGAGCAAGTACGCGGCGCGCTGGGCCTCGGCCCTGGGCGCCCTCAAGCGTGACTTGGAGGCCGAGATGACCGCGACCCGACCGTCCCACGTGTACGAGATCTACATCCGGACCACGCCCGAGCGCCTGTGGCAGGCGATCACTGACGGAAACGACACTGCCCGCTACTACTACGGCACCGCCGTCAGCTCCACCTGGGAGCTGGATGCCCCGCTGACCTACACCTACCCCGACGGAACCCTCGCCGCTGAGGGCACGGTCCTCGAGGTCGACAAGCCCCGCCGCCTCGTCACCACGTTTCACGCGACGTGGGATCCCGAGGTCGCCGCCGACCGGGCCCATCGGATGACCTGGGAGATCGTGCCCCTGGGCGACGCCTGCCGGTTGGTCGTTCTCAGCGACGACTTCGATGGTGAGACCGCGACCTACCGGAGCGTCGTCGGCGGCATGCCCGTGATCGCCTCCGGACTCAAGACCCTCGTCGAGACCGACGAGGCGCTGGCCATCGGCGGCTGAGCGGCTGAGCGGCTGAGCGCGGGCTATCCTCCGGCGATGGACCGAAGCGAGGCCTCGCCGGAGGCCGCCCTGACCACGTTCGATCCGGTCCTGGCCCGCTGCGCCTGGGCCGGGGCCGACGGCCCCCGGCCAGACCCCCTGATGGTCGCCTACCACGACGAGGAATGGGGCGTGCCGGTCGTCGACGACACCGAGCTGTTCGAGCGCCTGGCCCTCGAGAGCTTCCAGGCGGGCCTGTCGTGGTCGACGATCCTGCGCAAGCGCGTGGCGTTTCGGACCGCCTTCCGCGGCTTCGAGCCGGCGGTCGTGGCGGGCTTCGGGCCGGACGACCGCGAGCGGCTCATGGCCGACGCCGGGATCGTTCGCAACCGCCTGAAGGTGAACGCCACGATTGCCAACGCGGTTCGATTCCTCGAGGTGGCTCGGGAGCGCGGCTCGTTCGCCGCCTACCTCGCGGAGATGGTGCCTGGACCGCCGGCGACCCTGCCTGAAGACGCCAGGCCCCACGACATCCCGGCCCGGACCGAGCCCTCGGACGCGCTCTCGGCGGACCTGCGCCGGCGCGGCTTCCGCTTCGTCGGCTCGACGATCGTGTACGCCTTCATGCAGAGCGTGGGTCTCGTCGACGACCACCTGCCCGGCTGCTTCCGCTACCGCGGCTGACGGCTGGGGATCGGCCCGGAGGAGGGGGGTTGGCCCGAGGGACAGGCCAGGGGACCGGCCGGAGCAAGGGCCGGCGCGGCAACCAACCGCGGGGCAGCCTCGCCGAGCCCCGCGGAGCCTCCCTCAGCGGAACGGCGCGGTCGAGACCAGGGTGCTCCACATGTACGGGTCGGCCGCGGGCGACTCGGCGTTGAAGACGTCCCGGAAGACCTCGCCGGAGACCGCCTTCGTACCCAGGCTCCCCGCCAGCGTGACCCGGATCAGGCGACCCGACACCCCGACATCGGACAGGTCCAGGTTGGTCAGGGCGCCGGCGTTCGTCCGCGGGTCCGCCCCGAAGATCGCCGAGAGCTGGTCGAGCGAGTAGGCGGCGGTCTGCCAGCTGGCCCGCGGCGCGCCGGCGTCGAACGAGGTCCCGTCGGCCGCAAGGTCGGGCGAGCCGCGCAGATAGGCGACCGGGCCGGCCACGATCCGGCCGCTTTCGTTGGTGAACACGTTCTCGTTGTCCTCGGTTGCTCCGCCGCCCGTCGAGTGATACAGCGCGTTCGCGATGTAGGCGCCGCTCCGGAGGACCTGCCCGGCCGTGTCGGCGACGGCCGCGTTGGTCGACGCCTGCTCGGCCAGCGAGCCGCGATAGACCTGGGTCCGGGTGTCGTCGTAAAGGTCATAGAAGCCGGTCTTCGGATGGAGCCGGCGGGCGGCATAGCTCCGAGCCGCGATCGTCTGCGCCCGGAGCGCCTCGGCCGGCCAGCTCGCCGGCATCTCGGCCGGCACGACCCCGCGCAGGTACAGGTCGAGCTCGGTCTCGTTGATGGCGTCGATGCCCGCGGCGGTCAGGCGCAGCCGGATGACCCCGCGATAACGGTCATACGCACCGGGCTTGGACCACAGCTGCAGCCGCGCGCCAGCCAGGCTCGCCGCCCGAACCCGCAGGCTTCCCTTCGTGGACTGGTCCAGCAGCAGCTTGCCGGCGGCGTCCCGGACCACGACCCGGAAACCTGTGCCCGCGGTCCGCACACGGAGCTGGGCGTCGCGCGGGAAGGTGGCGGCGATCCCGTCGATCGTCCACGGGCCACCACGGCCGTAGAGTCGGAGGGGCCTGCTCGCAGACGACGAGAAGCCCTGCAGGACCAGGATCCGGACGGGACGCTTCGGATCCGTGGTTCCGGGCCCCGTGCCCTGGTAGTAGTGGGCCAGGATCGTGGCCGCGTCCTGACCGGCGAGGGCCCGGCCACGGGCCCCGTACTGGGACATCCCCACACCGTGACCGTAGCCGCGGCCGTAGAACACGATCGGGTCGGCTGACGGCGCCGGGGCGGGACCGGCCCCAGCGGCGGTGAGTGAGAGGCTCGACCCGATCAGGCTGGCGATGGCCATGACGACCGACACGATGACGCGAGGACGAGGACGCGGGCGCAATGGTGGTCTGCCCACGCCAAGCGGTCGGCCGGTAGTCGTGCGCGGAGTATCGTCGAGGGTTGCCTGGTCGGGCACGGACAATACGCTTCTCCTGTGGGGCAGGAGGAGCATCGCCCCGAGGGCAGGCGCCCGAAATCACCCGACGGGACCAGTCAGACCCGGCCCGAAGGGACCAGTGGCTCAGTGAACTTCGACGATCCGGTAGCGCAGCCGACCCGAGGGCACCACCACCTCGACCTCGTCGCCGGCAACCCGATCGAGCAGGGCCGCCCCGATGGGCGAGCTGGTCGAAATCCGGCCCGACGCGGGACTCGCCTCGGTCGATCCGACCAGGGTGTAGCGTTCCTCGTCGCCGAAGGGGCTCTCGACCACGACCGTCGAGCCGAGACGCGAGCGACCGTCCTCGAGCCCCTCCTCGATGAGCACGACGTTGCGCAGGAGATCCTCGATCGCCCGGATGCGGCCCTCGGCGAAGGACTGCTCGCGGCGGGCCTCGTGATAGTCCGAGTTCTCCTTGAGGTCGCCCAGCTCGCGGGCGGCCACGATCCGGGCGACGATCGCTGGCCGGGTCACCGTCGTCAGCTCATCCAGCTCAGCGCGGAGGGCTGCCAGCCCCGCCTCGGACAGTCGGGTCGGGTCCTTTGCCGCCCGACCGGCGGCCGCTTCGCGGGCGGCCTGGGACATGCGCCGCGGAGCAGGGCCGCCATCCGACGCTCGTGCGGCCCGACTCGGCGAGGCCTGGTTCTTGAGCGCCGTGCGCGACCGGAGGACGCCCGTCCGGCGGGTCGGGTCCGTCGATCCCCCGGCTCCGCGGCGACCGGCGGCCGCTCGCCGTTCGGCGTCGGTCGCTGGACGGTCGTCGTCGTCGACGAGGAGTGCGCCCGTGATTCCGTGCTGCTTGCGGATGCCCTCGGCGGTCTTCAGGTTGGCGAACGGGAGGACGACCGCCGCGTCGTGGAGCCGGGCGGCGACGTCGGCCGGAACGCCGGCGGCAAACGCCTCGAGGAGGGCGTCCTCGTATTCCTCCGGCGCGTCGGTCTCGGCCCACCAGACGCGCAGCCGGTCGACCTCGGCCAGGGTCTTCAGCCAGTACCCGCCCGCGTACGGCTTGCGGTCGCCCAGCGGCGTCCGGTGGAAGGCGCCGATCCGCGAGCCGATCGACGCCCCCGACGTCCCGATGTAGAGCACCGACTGGTCCGCCAGCCAGTACCCCTGGAGCCGAGCGGCGAGCTCCCGGCCGGTGGGCCGCGCGCCGTCGAGAAGCAGGCCCGGGACGCGCTCGAGCCAGCGTCCGACGGCGTTGAAATCGAGCGGGGCGCTGGCGCCCGCTCCGGGCAGCTCGACGAGATAGACCCCGGCGCGGTTGGATCGGACCGGCGTCGTCCACGTCGTCGGCCCGTCGGCCATCAAGCCGACCGAACGGAGAAGCTCGGCCGCGCCCGAGGCGGTGGGGCGGCCGGCCGGAGCGGACTCGTCAGCCAGCGTCCGCGTCCCCGTTGACGAAGCGATAGACGGCCCAGCCGACCGCGGCCCCGACGATCGGGCCAACGACGTAGACCCACACCGAATCGAACTTCGCGCCGATGACCGCCGAGGCGATCGTCCGGGCCGGGTTCACCGACGACCCGGTGAACGGCACGATCGCCAGGTGGATCGCGACGAGGGTCAGCGGGATGGCAAACGCCGCGTGATTGGGTGCCTTCTTGGTCACCGTCAGGATCACCACGATGAAGACGGCGGTGAACAGGGCCTCGACGATCACGGCCTGGATGTCGCTCAGCCCGGAGCCCGGGACCGTGGCCGTTCCGGCGATCGCGGCCTGGCTGGTCATCGTGAGGACGACCGCGGCGGCGGCGATCCCGCCGATCAGCTGGGACACGACGTAGCCCACTCCGGTCATCGGGTCGAGCCGTCCGTCGAGGACGGCGGCGACGGTGACCGCCGGGTTGAAGTGGCCGCCCGAGATCGCCCCGAAGGCCTGGATCGCGGCGAAGAGCCCGAGCCCGAAGCCAAAGGCGATGACGACCAGGTCGGCGCCCTGTACGGCCGACGGCAGCTTGCCAAACGCGACGGTCGACACGATCGCCATCAGGCCGATCAGAAAGAAGGTGAACGTCCCGAGCAATTCCGCCAGCAGCTTCTTCGTGTCCACGACTCGCCGACCCTCCTGTCCGGCGACGGCGTTGGGCCGCCGCGCCGGGGCTAGTCTAGCGGGCTGGCCGGCGCGACAGATCGACCGGGCGTGGCAGCCGGGCGCTATGGCCGTATAGTCGGGCCCATGTCGCGCCGCACGATGATCGGCCCGCTGCTCGCGGCCGTGCTGGTGGCCGCCGGCCTGTTCGTCGTCGCTGGCACGCCGGGCCTCGGCCTGCCGACGGCATCGGGCGGCCCGCCGTCGGGTGGCTCGGGCCCGGGTCCGGGCGGTTCCGGTTCAACGGGTTCCGGGGCGAGCGGCGCCCCCACGTCCCTGCCCGGCGCGACCCCGGGGCTCGAGCCCAGCGCGACGCCGGGCGCGACCCCCTCGCCGACGCCGGGCACGCCCGCGGCCGTCTCGGCTGGCCTGGCGACGCGTCTGCAGGCTTCGCTCGATCGGTTCGCGGCCGAGCACCGCCTGCCGGGGACCAGCGTGACCATCACCTGGGCGGATGGACGGACGTGGACCGGCACGAGCGGCCTGGCCGATGTCCAGGCCAGTCGCCCGGTCACGCCGGACACGGCCTTCGCGATCGCGAGCATGAGCAAGACGTTCACCTCGGCGCTGATCCTGAGCCTGGTCGACGAGGGCCGGCTCCGACTCGACACCCAGGTGGCCACGATCCTGCCCACCGTCCGCCTCGGCACGCCTGGGGTCCCAATTCCGCCCGCGATCACCGTCCGGATGCTGCTCGACCACACCAGCGGGCTGGCCGACTTCTTCTTCGCCAAGGGCATCGATGCCGCCCTGCGCAGGGGCCGTGGGTTGACCTGGACGCCGGCGATGTCGCTGGCCTACGTGGGCAAGCCTCTGGGCAAGCCCGGGCGGTCGTGGCATTACTCGAACACCAACTACGTCCTCCTCGGGCTGATCGCGGAGAAGGTCGGCGGGGCGCCCTACGCCAAGCTCGTCCGGACCCGTTTCCTCGACCCGCTCGGGCTCAAGGGGGCGTTCATTCAGGGCGCCGAACCGGCCCGAGGCCCGCTGGCTCTGGGCTACTACTACGCGAGCCCGAGCCTGGGGGCCCGTCCCATCGGACTGGCCGACGCCCGCCGGACGATCGTGCCGTTCACGTCGGTCGTGACCGCGGCGGGGACGGCCGGCGACGTGGCCGCGACGTCAGCCGATCTGGCGGCGTGGGCGCGGGCGCTGTACGGCGGCTCCGTCCTGCGACCGGCGACCCTTGCCCTGGCCATCGCAGCCGCGCAGACCACGACCCGGTTCCATCCCTACGTCGAATACGGGCTCGGCGTCCAGGTGACGATAATCGGCCGCCACCGCGCCCTCGGCCATAGCGGTCGGTTCATCGGCGTTCGGGGCGAGCTGCGCTACCTGCCCGACGACGGCCTCGCGATCGCGATTCTGACCAGCCAGAACGGGGTCGACGTCCGACCGCTGGTTGGCAAGCTGGTCGCCTTCGCGCTGCCCCGACCGCCGGTGGCAACACCGGTCCTGCCGACGCCGTCGCCGTCGTCTGCGCCGTAGGGGGATCGGGCCGAGAGCCGCTCGGCAACCGGCTCAGCCGCTGCGGCGCCCCGCCGTACGCGTTCGGATCGGCTTGTGGTGGGCGTGGTGGCCGCGCCCGTCGCGGCTTGCGGCAGCCGCGTCGCGACCGAAGCCCCGGATCGGGCGCGTCTCGACCGTCCGGTCCGGCTCGAAGCCCTCGACGACCTGGTACGGGATCGCGGTCTTGAGCAGGCGCTGGACGCCGCGCAGCAGCTCGACCTCGTCCATGCACACCAGCGAGATGGCGATCCCCGTCGAGCCGGCGCGACCGGTCCGGCCGATCCGGTGGATGTAGTCCTGGGGCTCGAAGGGCAGCTCGAAGTTGACGACGTAGGGCAGCTCCTCGATGTCGAGGCCGCGCGAGGCGACGTCGGTGGCCACCAGGCAGGTCACCTCACCGCGCTTGAACTCCTCGAGGGCACGAGTCCGCTCGGGCTGGCTCCGGTCGGAGTGGATCGCGACGGCGTTGACACCGCGTCGGTCCAGGTACGACGCCAGCCGGCTGGCGGCCAGCTTGGTCCGGGTGAAGACGAGGACCTGCTTCATCTTGTCGCGCCGGAGGAGATGGATCAGGAGGTCTTCCTTGCGATCGCGGTCGACCGGGTA
>JAXDKT010000127.1:0-6763 GCA_034666965.1 Chloroflexota bacterium
CTCCAGCTCCTCCTCGAGGTCAAACGGAGCCGCGACCGGGTCGACCAGGTGGTTGACCAGGGCGACCGCCATTCGGCCGGCCTCGACCCCGACGCTTTCCTCCCGGAACTCGTAGATGACGTTGTACTGGCCGTACGGGCCGACCGAACGGGTCTTGCCGTGACGGACGTCGGTGCCGGCCAGGTTCTGCAGCTCGAGGGCGATGTGCTCGGCGACGTGGCCGGCCCAGGTCCCCTCCCTGAGTCGGGTGACGAAGCCGCCCCGCCGACCGAGCGAGCAGGCATGGTCATCGAGCGAGGGCAGGAGCTCGACCAGACCCTCGGCAAAGCCCGGGATCCGGTTGGACGGGAACTCCTCGAGGCTGCCGAGAGCGACCAGCAGGCGCACGACCGGCTCCCGGGCCCAGTAGTTGGGTCCGCGCAGGATCCGCGTCTCGAGGATCCGCAGGCTGGGCTCTGGCCTGGCGGCCTTGGGGCGCTTCGCGGCGCGCCCCTTCGCGGTCGCCGGCGTCGTGGGCGCGTCCGCGGCCGTGGGCGTGTCCGCGGCCGTGAGCGTGTCCACGTCCGCGGCCATAGGCTGCTGGGCCGATCTGGGTCTCCGGGTTCGCGGCCCCGGCTCGGAGATGCTCACGAGGCTGCCTCGCCGCCTTCGACCGACCGCAGTGCCGGTTTTCCGACCAGCCGGCGTCGGCGGAGATCGAAGCGATAACCGGCCGGGAGCGAGTGGAGCACGACGTTGCTGATCATCAGCGGGCGGTGGCCGCGGACCTCCCAGGCGTCGGTCTCCGATTCCGCTCCGTCCACGATCGTGCAGCTGCCACGGCCGATGACCTCGAGGACATGGTCCGGACCGACTACCCCGGCCGTGTCCTCGTCGATGCCCAGCCCGAGCAGGCTCGGGTTCTGAGCGATCAGGCTGAGCAGCCGTCCGAGCCGGTTCCGTTGCTGGAAGTGCTGGTCGATGATCACGCCGGGCAGGACGCCCAGGCCGGCGGCGATCTGGGCCATGCGTTGCTTGGGGGTGGCTCCCGAAGCACCGAACGCGATCATGTGGCTGCTCATCGCCGACGCCCCGGCGCTGGTGCCGGCGACCGCGGCCCCCAGCCGGAATCGCTCCAGGATCGCGTCGGCCAGGCGAGTACCGCCCAGGGTCGAGGCCAGGCGGAGCTGGTTGCCACCGGTCATGAAGATGCCCGTCGCGTCGTGGACGGCCCGGACGGCGGCCTCGTCGTTGGCCTGGGAGCGGGTGACTGCGTGGAGGGTGTGGACCGCGCGGGCGCCGAGCTCGGTGAAGACCTGGCGATAGCGCTGACCCGCCTCGAGGCCCAGCGACGACGCGGTGCTGATGACCGCGATCGTCCCCTCCGAACCACCGGCAAGCGCGACGAAACGGTTGAGGATGACCCGGTCGCGGACCTTGTCCTCAGCTCCGCCGATCACGATGACGGTGCCTTCGCTCACTGCGTATCCAACTCTCCCAACGGCCTCGCCCGAGGATACAGGACCGTCAGGCGTCGCTCAGCGGCCGGGTCGAGGTCCACGCGTCACGGGGCTCGACCCACGCCAAAAGGCCCCGCTGTCGGGACGTTCCCGACGCGGGGCCTCGTATGTGAACGAGCGAGTCTAGATGGACTTGCCCACGGTGCTCAGGATCTTGCTCGTCTGCCCACCGAGGAAGATCAGGGCAAGGATGGCGACGATGGCGATGAGGGCGAGGATGAGTGCGTATTCCGCCAGGCCCTGGCCACGCTGTCCGACCGCGTTCACGGCGGTCTGCCGCCAAGCCCCTAGCCAGGCCACGATTTCCTGTTGCTTGCGCATGTTGATGTCTCCCCTGAGTTCAGGCTTCGACCGGAGCGAACGAGCTCGTGCGCAACCGTTCGCCGAGGATTACCAGGCCGTCGTGCAGACCGGCCGGCAAGGACGTTGATGCGAGGCCGTTCGCGATGAGATCGCGTCGACGCTCGATGACCGCCGCATGGAGCGTCCGACCATGAGCACTCAGCCGCACGCTGATCCCGCGACCGTCGGCCCGAACCGGCCCGGTGGCGAGCAGGCCCCGCTCAGTCATCCGCTTGACGAGCCGGCTGGTGGCCGGCATGGACGATGGCAACCGGACCGCGAGATCGCCCAGTCTCAGGGACCCTGCCGAGTGCAACTCCACGAGGGTTCGCCACTGGAGCAGCGAGAGCTCACCTACGGTCTCGTAGATGGCCCGCGCCGTCAGCGCAACGATTGCCACGGCCAGAAGGTCGAGATCTTCGACGATCGAGAGCCATGGCACCACAGCCTCGGAAAGTTGCCCCATGGCAAGCAGGATGCCCCGCGGTCGCCGACCGGCCCATGGGCCGATGGTCCTGCGCCCGGTGGGACTGAAGCGCCCAGCGGTCAGGGCCTAGCGAGTCAGGGGCAGGACCTGGGCCAGGGTCCACAGGTTGCCCACGGTTCCGGCGAATCCGAGCACGGTGACGGCCAGCAGACCGATGAACTGGCCCCAGGGTCGGGCGTACGAGAGCGCGGCATAGGCCAGCGCCAACCCGCCGGTCTTCCAGGCCAGCGTGGCCAGCACGCCGCCGGTCTGCAGGACCGCGCCGATCGGGCCGACCTCGAGGCGGGCGAGGGCCGGGATCATCGAGATGGCCACGGCAAAGGTCAGCCAGTCGGTTGCCTGGGTCAGCAGTCCGTATTCTCGAAGGGTCAGCCGCATGCGCGCATACCGTGCGGATGGGCCGGTCTCGCCCTGGCCAGCACGGCGATTCTGGCGACCGTACTGGGTCGCCGTGCTGTGGGACCACCCGAGTCCCGTGCCTCCCCTCCGGATCGGCCCCATCATCTCCCGCCCGGGCGCCGGACGGAAGAGAGTTGTCCACAGAATCCGAACGGCGGCGGGTCGTCGGACGGTGCCGGGCCAGCGAACGGGCCGGCTGGATCGGCGTGCGACAATCGCGCTCCGATGGCGCACCGCTCTGATCCGTCGCATCGTCGGCCAACACTCGGCGGCGGACCCGGGCGCGCGTCGACCGGATTCCCGACCGACCGCATCCCGCGACCGACCCGTCGTCGCGCCGGCGTCTTCAAGCGAGCGCTGCGCCGCGAGGCTTCACGCCTCCGCGATCCGCACCGGATCCTCGCGATCGTGATCCTGGTCGTCATCGCCGGCCTGGCCGGCGCCGGTTTGATCGCGCGAGGGGAGCTCGCGGGGGCCGATGCCCGCGCGTACTGGGCGGCCGTCCGAATCTGGCTCAACGGTGGCAACCCGTACGCGCCGACCGGACCGTTCCTGCCGTATGTCTACGCCCCGTGGATGCTGCCGCTGTTCGCGCCTTGGGCGCTCCTGCCCTGGGACGTGGCCTGGTTCGTGTGGCGCGGCGGGGCGATCCTGGGCCTGCTCTGGACGATCCACTGGGCGTATCGCCGCCATCCGCTGCCGACCGCCGTGGCGATCCTGTTGCTGGCCTTCCCGATCGCGGCCAATCTCGACACCGGCAACATCACCCTGATCCTGGCTCTGATGCTGTGGACGACGCGCTTCGCCGGGCCGCGGAAGGCCGGGTTCCTGTGGGGCCTGGCCACCTGGATGAAATGGGTCCCGGCCCCCTTCTGGCTCATCCTCGCGCCACGCGCCCGCGGCTGGGGTCTGGCCTTCCTGCTGGCCTCGGCCGGGCTGAGCTTGATCATGCTGCCCTTGACCATCGTCCAGCTCCAGGCCCTGTTCGGGTTCGGCGATCGGCCGATCCGCCTCGACTATCTGGTCCTGCTGTGGGCCACCGTGCCGTGGCTGTGGCTCGCCGAGGACCCGATCCGCTGGCTCCGGCCCGAAACGTGGCGGGCGGCGCTCGCCCGCTGGCGGGCCGCACCCGCACCACGCCAGCGCGTCCGAACGTTCCTCGGGCTCGAGACCTCCGGTCCGTCATCGAGCTGAGCGAGTCGATGCTCGGGCCGATGTGGGCGCCCGACCTTCAGCCAGCCATCGCCGCCGGTGACGACGTCAGCGGGAGATCCTCCCGACGCCGCTCGTCGACCGGCCGGAGACAGATGGCCGCCAGCACATAGAACGCGATCGCCACGGCGAACGCCGTCCGCGGTCCGATACCATCGTGCTGCGGCCCACCGATCACGTCGATGATGATGCCGCCGACGACCAGCGCCAGGGCGCCGGACGAGGCCGTGGCCACGTTGCTGAGACCCATGTACCGGCCTGATGAGGCCTTCGGAATGATGTCGGTCATGAGCGCCCAGTCGACCGCGAGGAACGCGCCGGCGCCGACCGCGACGAGCAGGATCCCAATCTCGGCGACCAGGACGCCCGGCGCGCCGACGAGCGTCGCCAGGCCGACGGCCGCGAGCGCGCAGCTCGCGTAGATGACCTTCTTGCGCCCGATCCGATCGGACAGCCGCGCGGCCGGGATCGTGCTCGCGATGATCGCCAGCCCGATGACGACGCTGGTGACCGGTACCCAGAAGGCCTTCTCCCGATCGGTCAGCAGCAGCGATCGCGTCAGGTACAGGACGTTCGTGTTGTAGATCATCCCGACGCCCATCAGGAAGAACAGACGGGAGCCGACCAGCCACAGGAAGCTGCGCTCCTTGAGGATGTCCGCGCCCCATGCCTCGCCGGCGATCGCCAGCCAGCTCCGTCCGCCGCGTGACTTGGGTGCGCGTCCCTCGCGGACCCAGGCGACGGTGCCGATCGCGGTGGCCAGCTCGATCAACCCGACCGCGATCGTCGGGATGGTGAAGTCGGGATGGCCGGCCCCGTCCTTGAGGAGGTAGCCGACCGAGGCGACGGCCTGACCGCCGACCACACCCAGGACGGACATGATCCCGACGAGCGCGCTGGCCAGGCTGACCTGCACGCCCGGGACGAGGTCCGGAATGTAACCATGGAACGGGCCCTGGGCGAAGTTCGAGCTGAACTGGAGGAGGACGATGAAGGCAAACACTGATAGATACGTCTGCGCGGTCGCGATGCCGAGGAGAAAGACGACGTCGAGCACCGCGCCGATGGCGATGTAGGGCTTGCGCCGACCCCAGCGGCTCATCGTGTAGTCGCTGATCGAACCGATCGTCGGCTGGATGGCGATCGCCATGATCACCGCCACGACCTTGACGAACGCCAACGCCCGGACGCTGACGTCGGGGCTGACCATGGCCGGGATCCGCTCCTGGAGGATCACCCCGTCGAGGGCGCCCCAGATCGCGTTGATCCCGAACCAGTACACGGACAGCTGGAGCAGCTGGGCCAGCGGCAGTCGAAGACTCGGCCGGGATTCGTCGACCGCGTCGGTCGGACCGCTCGGAGCGTGCATCCGTCTCCCTCGCCTTGGGTCGTCTCCGGCCGCGGCCGGAGCACCACCGTCCCGACGTCAGGCTGACGGGACATTACTCCCTGTTGTCAGCGGCGCATCACCTGTCCATCGAGGACGACGGTCGAGCGCAGCCGGACGAGCCGACGCTCCTGGGCGGCCGGCGCCACGTACCGGAACAGCGAGCGATCGAGCGAGTAGATCCCGGTCGAAACCAGGCGAATCCGTCCGAGCCGAAACTCGAATACCGGGTTCTCGCTGTTCCCCGCGTAGTGGTAAGGCGTGCCGTCGGCGGCCAGGACCGCGATGTTGGCCGGCCCCGAGAACGTATCGTGGAGCGCGCCGATCAGGTGCTCGACCCGCTCGTCGGGCGCCCAGGCGTCCTCCAGCCAGCGGGCGCCGACCTCCGTGTCGGCTCGGCCGTGGATTCGACCCTCCGCCCGGTAGCGAGCGCGCCAGGGACGGTAGTCGCGCAGCTCGCCGTTGTGGCTGAAGGCGAAGCGTCCCGCCGGATCGATGAACGGCTGCGTGTCGGACATTCCCACCGTCGACAGGCGCGATGGCCTCCGGAGGTGGACGAGCAGGCTCGTCGTCTCGGTCGCACCGAGCGTCTCCCGGCCGGGATCGTCGCCGAAGGCACGCAGGTCGCGGTACGACTCGATCGTGCCCGCCGACGACAGCCAGGCCGCACCCCAGCCGAACCCGGCGATCCCGTAGCGCTCCAGCTTCTCGCTGAAGGGCCACAGCTCGTCGAGCCGGAACGGCTTCGCTGCCCGGGCGACAAAGTGCTCGCACATGGCTCGCGATCGTACCAGCGCTCCCATGCGACCGAACCATGGATCAGCGGCCCCGCGCTCAGCGTCGGAGCCGCTGCTCCCAGTCCGGGAAGTAGCGGCCGATGACCATGAGGTCGAACGTCCGCAGGATCGACTCCTTCGGTTCGCGCTCGAGCAGGAACTCGAATGAGCGCCGGACGAGGTCGGTGGGATCCGCGGCGCCAGGATCGAGGCGCTCGAGATCGGCGGTCGCGACCGACACGCGGTGGCTTGTGGCCGAGTTGGCCTCGACCACCCGCACCTGGCAACTCCAGCCTGGGGCGACCGGGTCGCAGGCCACATGGATCCGGGTCATCCAGCCACCACCTCGCATTGCCAGGCGCGCATGATCCGCACGCTACCGAGAGATTGGACCAGCGGGCGTGTCAGGCGCGCATGCTGGGCACGTTAGAGCAACTTCCACGGCCCCTGGACCCGAAATCCTGGCGATGGCGGTTCGAGCCCTACACGAATTCCTCGCGGGGTCCTCGGTGGCGGGCCCACAAGCTGCGGAGAGCTCCCCGAAGGTGCCCACCATGCGCATCTGGGATGCGGCCGCCCTGGGCTGCGGCCGCCCTGGGCTGCGGCCGCCCTGGGCTGCGACCGCTCTGGGCTGCGACCGCTGCTCATTGGGACACAGCCC
>JAXDKT010000128.1:0-11979 GCA_034666965.1 Chloroflexota bacterium
GCACGGCTCGATCGAGATCCGGCCGATCTGGGAGTTCGCCGCCGAGGCGTCCGCGGAGGCCGTTGCCAGCGCCCACTGACGCCCGGGCCGTCGTCGACCGCCTGTTCCGCGAGGAGTCGGCCCGGGCGGTTGCGACGCTCATCCGGCTGACCGGCGACTTCGACTTGGCCGAAGAGGCCGTCCAGGATGCGTTCCTGGTCGCCCTCGAGCGCTGGCCGCGCGACGGCTTGCCGGCCAATCCCGGCGCCTGGATCACGACCACCGCCAGGAACCGGGCCATCGACCGTCTGCGCCGCGCTCGGCGCCTGGTCGAGAAGCAGGTGACGATCCGCCGCCAGGCCCAGATCGAGGCCGATCTGGCGACGGTCGAACCGGAAGCGGAGGACGAGATGAGCCCGATTGCGGACGACCGCCTGCGCCTCATCTTCACCTGCTGCCATCCGGCCCTGCCGGTCGAGGCTCAGATTGCCCTGACCCTGCGGACGCTGGGCGGACTGACCACCCCGGAGATCGCCCGTGCCTTCCTGGTGCCCGAGCCGACCCTCGCCCAGCGCCTGGTCCGGGCCAAGAAGAAGATCCGCGACGCCGGGATCCCCTATCGCGTGCCGCCCGATCATCTCCTGCCCGAGCGCCTCGAGGCCGTCTTTCGGGTCCTGTATCTCGTGTTCAACGAGGGTTATGTCGCGTCGTCGGGCGACGCCCTGGTCCGGCGCGAGCTGTGCGCCGAGGCCATCCGGCTCGGTCGCGTCCTCGTCGAGCTGATGCCCGACGAGGCCGAGGCGCTCGGGATCCTGGCGCTGATGCTCCTCCACGACGCTCGTCGCGAGGCGCGGGTCGGGCCGCGTGGCGAGCTGGTCCTGCTCGAGGACCAGGATCGGGCCCGCTGGGATCGCGATCGGATCAAGGAGGGTTCGGCGCTGGTCGAGCGCGCCCTCCGGATGCGCCGACCGGGGCCGTACCAGGTCCAGGCCGCGATCGCCGCGGTCCACGACGAGGCGGAGTCGGCCCCTGAGACCGACTGGGTCCAGATCGCCCTCCTGTACGACCGTCTGCTCGAGCTCGATCCGTCGCCGGTCGTCGAGCTCAACCGGTCGGTCGCGGTGGCCATGGTCGACGGACCCGCCCGCGGGCTGGAGCTGCTGGATGGGATCGAGGCCCGCGGCGGCCTCGACGGCTACCACCTGCTCCACGCCGCTCGGGCAGACCTCCTCCGGCGGCTCGATCGCCGGGCCGAGGCCGCACTCGCGTACCGTCGTGCCTACGAGCTCGCCGGCAACGAGGCCGAGCGGGAGTTCCTGGCCCGCCGCGTGGCGGAGGTCGGCGGCTAGGAAGTCGCGCCATGGACGTGGTTGCTCGTCCCGTCCAGACTTGGCCCGGCAGATGCGTCGATTTCGACCGTTGATCGTGGGAATCCTGATCGTCTCGCTCGCCTCCGCCGAGGCGGGATCGCCCGGCGGTGGGCCCGACCGAGCTCAGCCCGCCGAGCCCGCGGCGGATATCGCGTCGGTGGGGCCGAGGACGTCGCCGGTCGAGCGTGCATCGTCGCCCGGCGGAAATCCGGCGGCTGCGGTCAGTCGAACGAGCCTCGCCCTGACCGCGATGTACGACGTTCGGCTGAAGCTGTCGTACGGCAGCGGTCGGATCTCGGCAGTCTCGACGATGACCGTCGCCAACCGCTCCGGCGGGCCGATCGACCGTATCGAGCTGAACACGATCGCGGCGCGTCTGGGTAAGCTCAGGATCCGGAGCCTCACCGTCGACGGCGTCGCTGCCAAGCCGACGATCAACGACCAAACGGTGATCGTGCCCCTCGGGGGCAGCCTGCCCGCTGGCGCGACGACGACCGTCCGGATCGACTTCGGGGCGATCGCTCGGCGGACGATGGGCGGCTCCGACTGGCTGTTCGCCCGGGCCAATGGGGTCATCCAGCTCTACCGCTGGCTGCCCTGGATCAGCGCCGCGCGGCCGTTCAGCCGGCCCAACCATGGCGACCCATTCGTGACGGTATCGAGTCCCTCGGTCAGGGTCCGGATCACAACCGATCGGGCCCTGCGCCTGGCCACCAGCGGACGGCGGGTCGCCAGCAACGGCCTGACGTCAACCTGGCTGGCCGAGAACGTCCGAGACTTTGTCGTTGCGGCCAGCCCGTCCTGGACGGTTCGGACCGTCAAGCTCGGGTCGATCCTGGTTCGGGTCTATGGCTTCGCGGGCGGCAACGGCCGGGCCCTGATGAGCCTTGCCGTCCGCGCGCTGCGCCGCTACCAGGCGCTGCTGGGCCCGTATCCCCACCCGACCTTCGCCGTGGCCGAAACCGGTGGGGGCTCTGGGATGGAATCGCCGGGGTCGATCTGGATCCCTCGTGGTCTTGCGTCCGGTCAGCTGGCCTGGCTGGTCAGCCACGAGGTTGCCCACCAGTGGTTCTACGGCATCGTCGGAAACGACCAGGCGCGCGAGCCGTTTGCCGATGAGGCCATGGCCGACTTCCTGGCCCGCTATCTCACCGGAACCGGGCGAGCGAGTCGCTGCTCCACCGACACCCTCGACCGATCGATCTACCGCTACTCGTCGCGCTGCTACTTCGAGGTCATCTACGTCCAGGGCGGGCGCTTCCTCGACCAGGTTCGGCGGCGGATGGGTCCGACGGCCTTCTGGGCCGGGGTCCGCGACTACCTGGCCACGAACCGATTCGGCCTGGGCGGCAGTCGCCTGCTCCTTGAGACGCTCGACGCCCACACCCCGCTGGACCTGCGTCCGCTACTCCGTCCGAGGTTCCCGCGGCTGTTCTGACGCCCGTCGGGACGGGAACGCCGCCATCGTCACTCGCGGCGCAGGGCAAGCGTTATTCGCGGCGCAGGGCAAGGAGCTCGGCGACCCACTCGCGCAGCCGGCCGAGGTGCTCGGCGTAGTGCTCGACGCCGGATTTGCGGATCCACCAGGCGGCCTCGTCGCTCGGCTGGCGCAGCTCGTACCAGGCCTGGAGCATGCGCGTCCGGCCGGCGTTGGCCTGGACCCAGGCGACCTCCCAGGGCTGGTCGCGCAGGGCCGCATGGAAGACCGCATTGAGGGCGTCGATGTCGACGTCGTGGCCCTCATACGTGCCGGCGATCATTCGCTCGAACTGGACTTCCGCCTCGGCCAGCCAGGCCCCCAGATGGGCGATCACGTCGCGGACGGCCCAGTCGGGATCCCGGTAGTAGCCGGGCACGAGGCACTCCTCGGGGGTCAGCACACGGACCAGGTCGACCAGCTCGTACCAGCCGACGCGCTCGGCATCGATCTCTTCGAGGTAGGGATGGTCGACGGGCAGGGGATGAGTGCTCATGGTGGCACCACGCTGGCGGGTGCGAGCAGGTTACGCCCGACTGCCTGCGGCTGGAGCGAGCCGGTCGAATGCGAGCTCCAGCACCAGGCCCAGCGTCCCGCCCGGCTCGAGCAGGGCCAGGCCGCCGGGCTCGCCGACCAGCATCCGGCGCAGCGCCTGGGGCGCGTGGGTCTGGGCCTCGACCGCGACCGCGTCGAGGTGTCCCGGGCTGGCCGCGACCACGTACGTCGTCGGCGCCGCGACACGCATCACGGCGCGGACCTGCTCGTGGGGCCAGCGCAGCTCGACGGGCGGCTCCGCCAGCGCAGACCACGTGGCGTCGAGGTCGGCGGGCATCTCGCCCATCCGGCGCAGGTCGAACGGCCCATCCACCGGTTGCGCCCGAGCCGCTGGCGCGGTGTTCGAGGGGTTGACCGCATCGCCTCGGATGGCCACCAGCAGCGGCCGGCGGAACCAGGGGTGGATGCCCAGGCCCGCGGGCATCGGCTCGCTGTCCCGGTTGGTCAGGGCCAGCTCGATCCGGACCAGACGGTCGACGAGCTCGATCCGCAGACCCACCTCGTAGACCCATGGCCAGCCGTCGCCACCGGCCCGGATCCGCAGTCGGCGGTCGCCGAGGACCTCCCACGGTCGGGCGTAGACCTGGCCGTGGATCGCCGAGCCGTCGGGAACGTTCGAACCCAGGGCGACCTGTCGCGACCCGACCGCGACCGGCCCGGCCTCGATCCGGTTGCACCATGGCGCCATCACATACGCGCCCCAGAAGAACGGGTCGGATGCGTGGGTGGCCGGATCGCCGGGCGTTCGCAACAGGTCGTGGCCGAACGCTCGCAGCCGGTGGAGCCGGGCGCCGATCTCGGGCAGGACGACCACCTCGAGCGGCCCGTCGGCGATTCGCAGCTCGTTCACGGTCTCAGCCTAGCGGGGTCCGCCCGCCGAGGGCACCGCACGCCACCGCACCGGCCAGCCGCGATCGGGCTAGTCGGCGACCGTCATCGCCTGCTTCAGCTCGTGGGTGGGA
This sequence comes from Chloroflexota bacterium, assembly GCA_034666965.1. GTDB lineage: Bacteria > Chloroflexota > Limnocylindria > Limnocylindrales > CSP1-4 > Chersky-267. The sequence goes on from JAXDKT010000128.1 coordinate 4,344, forward strand.
TCCACGGGCGTGGCTCGCTCGCCCCACGCTCGAGATCGACGAACTGGTTCGCGGCAACCCGCATCCAGGGCCCGGCCTGCCCGTCCGGCCACTGGACACGAACCTGGGCCGCGTCGGCCGGCCCGAGCCCGAAGTGGATCCAGCCGAGCTGGCCTCCGAGATGACCGCCGCCGATGGTGACCTCGCGTCGGAGGGTCGTGTCGCCGACCTGAACCTCGACCCAGGCTCCGATGGCATCCCGGTTTGGGCCGGGCTCGGAAAGCCGCAGAGCCAGCCAGCCGCCCATCTGGTTCGGTTTGGCGGCATCGCCTCGGCCGACGTTCCGCCACAGCTTGACCGGATTGCCAAAATCGAGCCTCACCAGGTCGAGCATGCCGTCGAGGTTGAGGTCGACCAGGGCGCCGCCTCGACCGCGGCCAAAGTCGACGATGCCGGCGCCCTCGGCTCCCTCCCGGAAGGTCCCGTCGGGCTGGCCGAGGAGCAGATTGCTGGGGTCCTTCTGGGCGAAGTCGGGCAGATCGGCGACGTTGCCCTTGGCGATGAACAGATCGACGAACCCGTCGTTGTTGACGTCCTGGAACTCGGCGTGCCACGCGGTGGAGGGCAGCGTGTCCCCGCCGGTAAACGGCTCGGCTGCGTTCGCGCCACGCTTGAGACCGATGTCCCGGTAGGTGGGTGTGCCCGGGCCCGCGCTCAGGGTCTGGAGCTTGTTCTCGCCCTGGTTCGTCAGGAAGACCTCCGGGTAGCCGTCCCCGTCGATGTCGTAGCTCGCGATCCCCATGCCCCAGATCTGGTTCTTGACCCAACCGTCGGCGGCGGTGTACTCGCGCGCTGCCTGACCGGGGTCGATCCGCCAGAGCTGCTCCTCGCCGTTGACGGCGTCGTAGTAATGACGGTCGTTGCTGACCCGCAGGTCGCGTCGCCCCGACCGGTCCCAGTCGCTGAACAGCATCGACAGCGTGCAGTAGCCGGGGTTCAGGGCGACCGGCGGGGCATATCCGGGTGAGCTGACAGCTGGTCTGATGAGCTCGTTGGCGTCGCACGCGAGCAGCGGTTGCCCCGACCCGTCGAGCTTGCGGTAGTGACCGAGGGCGAGGGTCGGGAGCTTGTTCGCCCCTTCCCAGGTCGCGCTGAAGGCCGAGCCCCAGGCGGGCCCGCCGACGAATGACCACGCTTCGTTGGCTCGTTCGAAGCGACAGTTGCCGAGGCCTCGGAGCAGCACCGTCTCACCGATTCGGAGCACGACCAGGTCGACCTGGCCGTCGCCGTCGATGTCGATCGGATAGGCGCCGTTGACCGCGGTCAGGTCGGTTTGGGGATCCGGGAGACGTACGAACCGCAGCGCCCCGCCCCGCGAGCTGTCGTTGCGATAGAGCGCCGCCGGCTGGCCGCCGCCGGCGAGATAGAGCTCCTGTCGGCCGTCGCCGTTGCAGTCGAAGGCCGCGACCCCGCCGCCGACCGCGTAGGGAAAGTCGCCGTTGTAGTCGTGGTCGACGCCGGCGGCCGAGGTCTCATCGACGAAGCGCGGCGGGCCGAGCGCGGTCGTGGGAGTGCTCCCCCGGAGGCGGGACAGCGCGAAACCGCCGGCGGCAACCGAGGCCACGATCAGCAGACCTCCGGCGAGCGCCAGCCTCCTGCGATTCACGAGATCAGCGGCCCGCGGATCTCGCCAACCGCGCGCCGGACCGGGTCATTGGCTGACGTGTCCCGCGTAGTACTGCTGTGCCCGAGTCCAGGCTTCCTTGCCGCACGCGGCCCCCAGCGTCCGACCGTTGAAGTCGTCGGCCTGGATATGGATGCCGCCGTAGAGTCGCGACTGGCCGGCCATGTCCGCGGCGTCGTAGTAGGTGGCCCATTGGAGGGTGACGTCCTTGGTCGGTCCGGCTTCGACCTTCAGTGAGCCGACCTTCGTCGTCCACTCGTCGAGGCCGCCCGGCACGTACTCGCTGCCGGTCATTGCCGTGAGCACCTCGGCGGACGCCCGGCTGAAGGTGCTGTGCCCGGAGGTGTAGCCCGGGAAGGACGGGGTCACGAAGGTCGGGACCTGGTAAGGGACCCAGTTGACGGCCAGGATCCAGGCGACTCCGCCGGTCTGAGTCTTGGGGTCCTTGGGGTTGCCCGACCAGGCCTTGATCGCGATCTGGCCCTCGTGACCGGCCAGCGCGGCGTGGCGCTGGCCGGCGGCGGTCGTCTGCCTGGTGACGACCTCGATCAGGCCGGGAACGAGGGGCAACCCTTCCTTGTTGTAGGCCGGCTGCGCCGGATCGCTCGATTGGCCCAGGCCGCCCATGTAGCGGATCATCGAGATCGGCCGCACCGAGTCGTAGTGGCCCTTCAGCCCCCAGGCCGCGATGGCGGCATCGTGGGTCGCGCCGTTCAGGGCGAAGTAGAGCTTGACGTCCCACTGCAGGCGATCGACCGCAGTGCCGGTCCCCCCGATCTTGAGGTTCGGGTCGAGCTCGTCGGAGACCTTGTTGGCGATCACGTTCCAGTGTCCGGGCGGTGTCTCCGACTTCGGCCCGTCCGCCCAGAACTCGGTGAGGGCCCGGGCGAAGTCGCCCTGATTCACCACATTCGAGGCGTACGGCTGGCCCGTCGCCGGGTTCACTGGATAGCCGTGGCCGTCGTTGGACCCGAGCGGGTTGTTCCCGCGCACGCCGGGCGAGATGTCGATCGTGGCAGCGCTCGCAGGGTCGAGCGTGCTGCTGTCGCGGATCACCTCGACGGCCTGGTCCTTGTAGGCCTGGTCCGAGGCGGGATCGCCGAGCTGTGGCGGAGGGCCGGGGTCCATCGGCACGCCATCGGCGCCGGCCGCTGGCAGGGCGAATGACTTGACGTGGCCCCATTGCGGCCCGATGGCCTGCTGGACCCCGTTCACGATCGGGATCCCGTTCTGGGAGATCATGTGCTCCAGCTGCAGCGGCTGCCAGCGGTTGGGATCGGTCATGGTCGTGCCCGGCTTGTTGACGACCAGGGGCGGGTTGACCGGCTTGTAGTCGGGGGCGGCGTAGCCATTGGCCTGGTTCGATCCGTCGGCCAGGCCGTAGGCCATGGCGGCTGCGGCGATCCGGTTGCCGACGGCGGCCGGCGAGTCGCCCTCGGTCGAGGTGGCGGTGAGCCGGTAGCACAGCGTGTCCATCACGTCGTCGAATTCGGACAGCGAATCGGCGCCGCCCACGGCATTGATGTAACGCGAGCTGAGCAGCCGGAACGCGGCATAGCTGATCGCCTCGTTGCGCGCCGCGGTCACGTTCGAGGCCGTGTGCTTCTCCGTGACGAAATAGCCCGAGGCCTGCGGGTCGTAGGCGGTCCACGCATCCCACATCGCAGCCGAGCTATGGAACAGGTTCCGGGCGTGGACGGTCGGCGCCGGGAGGGCCCGGCGGATCGCGTCGAGGGTGGCTTCATTCCAGCGCCGGGCGACCGACCATTCAGGGTGGTTTTTGGCCGCCGGGCAGGTCGGCTGCTGCTGCCAGGGCTTGACCACCACGAGCCCGGCCACGACCAGCACGACCCCGATCAGTCCGGCCAGGCCAGCCATTCGCTTCGATCCGCGTGCCACGATGCCTCCTCCTCGTCGCTGGCGGCGAACGACCCGGCGTGGCCCGTCCGGATCAGCCAGCGCTCAGCCCGGCGTTCGACCGAGCGGCTCGGTCCAGCTCAACGAGCGTCGAGATGGTACCGCGACTGAAACCAAGGTCGATTCGCGGCGGTGTGCCGTCCAGGATCGCCGCGCTGAGATCCTCGACCTCGGCCACGTACTGGTCCACGGCTGGGACGGCGATCGACGAAGGATCGCCATCTCGCCACACGGTGACCGTGGGCGGTGGGCCGTCGAGTTCGGCCAGGAACGGACGGTCCAGGATCAGCGTTGCATCGCTCCCGACGATCTCGATCCGCTGGCGGTCGGGCGCAGCGAAGCCGCTGTCGAACTGGGCCACGAGGCCACTCGGGAAGCCGAGCTGGCCGACGAACGTGCGGTCGACGCCGCGGTCGTCGAATCGGGCGAAGGCCGCGATCCGATCGGGTTCCTCAGCGGCGATGCGGCGGATGAAGGTGACCGGGTAGCAGCCGACATCCCAGAGCGATCCACCGCCCATGGTCGGCTCCAGCCGCGGGTCGCCGGGATAGGTCAGGAAGAACGAGAACGAGCCGTGGACCAGCTCGATCCGGCCGAGCGTGCCACCCCGAGCGAGGTCGATGGCGCGCAGGATCTGCGGGTGATGGAGATACATGAATCCCTCGGCGGCGATCCGGCCGGTTCGCGCGCCGGTCGCGACGATCGCGTCGACCTCCTCGACGGTCAACGCCAGCGGCTTCTCGCACAGGACGTGCTTGCCGGCCTCGAGCGCCCGGATCGTCCATTGGGCATGGAGGTGGTTCGGCAGCGAGACGTACACGACATCGACGTCGGGCGCCTCCACCAGCGCCTCGTACGACCCGAAGGCTCGGGGGATCTCATGGCTGGCCGCGAAGGCTTCCGCTCGGCCAGCGTCCCGACTGGCGACCGCGACGAGCTCGCCGCGCGCGCTCCCACGGACCGCCCGGACCAGGCGTGGCGCGATCCGCCCCGGCCCGAGGATGCCCCACCGAAGGGGCTTGCGGCTCGGCGGTCCAGCCAGCGGCACGACCCACCTCCCAGTTTGTGGATTCCCGGCGCCGGATGCGGTACGGTCGCGCGGCGCCAGGAGCGGATTTGGAGGGTGGTAGCCTAGCGGATCACGCGATAGGATCTGGATGGATTCGCAGAGGAGGAGAACGGATCACATGGTCACTCGCAGACTGGCCGCCCTGACCGGGGCCGCCATGATCATCCTGGCCGCCTGTTCGAGCACCGGGAGCAGCCCGGCGGCGAGCGGCGGCGCCGGGGGATCGGCCGCAGCCACCGGCTGCAAGGTCGGTGTTTCGTGGAACAACTATTCGCAGGAGCGCTGGAAGAAGGCCGACGAGCCGGCCATGAAGAAGGCCATCGAGGCCGCCGGCGGCAGCTACATCCGGGCCGACGCGAACGACAAGGCCGAGGTCCAGCTGACCGACATCGACAGCCTGATCAACCAGGGCGCCAAGGCCCTGATCGTCCTGGCAAAGGACTCCGAAGCCATCAAGCCGGCCATCGCCAAGGCGACCGCCGCCAAGATCCCGGTCATCGCCTATGACCGCTTGATCGAGGACCCCAACACCTTCTACATCACCTTCGACAACAAGAAGGTCGGGACGCTCATGGCCGAGACGCTCAAGAAGCTCGTCCCTGCCGGCAACTACGCGGTCATCCTCGGCGCCGAGACCGACCCGAACTCCGCCTTCCTGCGCTCGGGCATGACCGACGCCGGGATTCCGAAGCTTGGCGACACGTCGGGCCCGATCAAGGTCGTGTTCGAGAAGAACACCGACAACTGGGACACGACGAACGCCAAGAACAACATGGAGCAGGCGCTCAACCAGAGCAACAACAAGATCGATGCCGTCCTGTCCGAGAACGACAGCATGGCAACGGGCGTGGTGCAGGCGCTCAGCGCGGTCGGCCTCAAGGTCCCGGTCTCGGGCCAGGACGGCGACACCGCGGCGCTCAACCGGGTCGCGCTCGGGACCCAGGCGGTTTCCGTCTGGAAGAATGCCTTCGCCCTCGGCGCGACGGCCGGCAGCGTGGCCGCGCAGCTGTGCGGGGGCACGAAGCTGACCGACGTCAAGGCGCCGTCCGACCTCCCGCCCGCTGCGGCTCCGGCGAGCCTCAACGCCACCGCCTTCACGACTCCGGCCGGCAACACCGTCCAGTCGATCATCCTCACCCCGACCGCGATCACCAAGGACAACATCAAGGACACCGTCGACGCCGGATGGGTCACCAAGGACGCCGTCTGCGCCGGCGTCCCGGCCGGCTCGCTGCCCGCCGTCTGCGGCTGATCCCCGAGCTCCAGTCATCGATGCGACCTGCTCCGCATTCCACGCGGGGCAGGTCGCTCGCATTCACCACCATCGGGAGTTAACCGGCCAGGAGTTGCGCTCATGACAGACGCAGCCGGGACCGCCCCGGATCAGGTAGCAGGTCGAAGTCGCCCGAGCGTTGGCGACCTTCTCCGGGCGACCGAGATCGATCTCCGTTTGTTCGGCATGGTCGCCGCGCTGATCGCCATCTGGGTCGGCCTCGGACTGGCCAACAGCGCGATCCTGCAGCCCGTGAACTTCCTGACCTTCTCGGTCCAGGCCGCTTCGACCGCGGTCCTGGCGACCGGGATGGTGCTCGTCATCGTCTCGCGCAACATCGACCTGTCGGTCGGCTCCGTCGTCGGCGTCATCGGGATGGCGTACGCCGTTCTCATGGCCGACATCTTTCCGACGACGATCGGCGTCAACCACCCGCTCGGCTGGATCATCGCCCTCGCCCTCGGGCTCGGCCTGGGGGTTCTGATCGGTGGCTTTCAGGGGTTCCTGATCGCCTATGTCGGCATCCCCTCATTCGTCGTGACCCTGGGCGGCCTGCTCGGCTTCCGGGGCGTGATCTGGGTCCTCAGCGGGGGCACGACGGTCGCCCCGGATGACGCCACGTTCGTTCTGCTGGGCGGCGGCCCCGAAGGCTCGCTCGGCGGGCCGCTCAGCTGGGTCCTCGGAGCAGTCATCTGCGTCGCGACCATCCTTCTGCTCGTGACCGCGCGGCGCCAACGGCGCAAGTTCGGGTTCGCGCTTCGTCCGGTCTGGGCCGAGACGCTCCTCGGTGTTCTCGCCTGCGCGTTCGTGCTCGGCGCGGTCTATGTCGCCAACAGCTACCACTGGCCGCCGGGGCTCGCGACGCAGTACGCCACGGCCCATGGCATCACCGAGCCGCCGGGCGGGCTCCAGATCGAGGCGGGCATCCCGTTCCCACTCCTGATCGTCATCGGCGTGTCGGTCTTCATGAGCTTCCTGGCGACCCGACGACGCTTCGGCCGCGACATCTTCGCGTACGGCGGCAACCCCGACGCCGCCGAGCTGGCCGGTATCAACACCCGTTGGACGATCATGAAGACCTTCATCCTGATGGGGGTCCTCGGCGCCATCAGCGCCGCCATCGCATCCGCCCGACTCAATGGCGGCACGCTCGACCTGGGGACGGGCTACGAGCTGTACGTGATCGCCGCGGCGGTGATCGGCGGCACCTCGTTCGCGGGTGGGATCGGCACGATCCCAGGGGCGATCCTCGGCGCTCTCGTCATGCAGTCCCTCCAATACGGCCTGGGGTTCCTCGGCTTCAACTCGCCCATCGTGAACATCGTTGCGGCGGTCGTCCTGGTGACGGTCGTTGGCATCGACTCGTGGAATCGGCGGCGCGGGTCATGACCGCGGAAGCGCGACCCGTGGCGGACGCGGTGACGGATGCGATGCCGCTGGTGGAGATGCGCGACATCAACGTCGCATTCGGCGGCGTCCACGCCGTCCGAGAGGTGTCGATCGACCTCCACCCCGGCGAAGTCGTCGGCCTCGTCGGTGGCAACGGCGCGGGCAAGTCCACCCTGATGCGGGTCCTGTCCGGGGCGCATCGCGCGGACTCGGGCGAGATTCTCATCAGTGGAACCCCGGCGGTCATCACCAACCCGCGCGACGCCAAGTCGTTCGGGATCGAGACGATCTACCAGACCCTGGCCCTCGCCGACAACCTCGATGC
>JAXDKT010000129.1:0-8522 GCA_034666965.1 Chloroflexota bacterium
CGGGTTCGATCGAAGCTGTGGACCCCGGCCGCGGCGAGGCCGGGCTCGGCCAGCAGGCTCAGCGTCAGACCGAGGGCACTCAATCCACGGATGAACCGGCGTCGGACGGACGTGGCGGAGGGCGGCCGGGCGGGGTCGTCGGTCACGGGTCTCCTCTCGACAGCTGGGTCGGAGGCGACCGTACGGTCCAGAGGCGACCGCAGACCATCGCCCGAAGGTCCCGGTCCGGTTCGGTACGGTGGGCTCAGGAGCCCTCGTGTGCGGTCGGCCCGAAGCGGGTGCCGGAGTCGGCTGATCGCCGGCGAGCGGGGCGGAACCCCGGCGGGCGGTCAGTGCAGGACGAAGGTCCGCGACGCGCGATTGACCTTGCCGGCCGCGTCGGTCCCGCTCAGCGAGAAGCGGACGCTCCCCGCCCGGCCGGTTTTCTTGAGCTTGATCGTGACCTTGTAGCTGTACGTACCGGTCTTGGTCATCGTCACGGTGAACGCGCTGGTCCCGGACTGGCTGACCTTGACCCGCGGCAGCCCCTTGAGCGGTTCGGCCGAGGTCCCATGCAGGACGATCGTCTGGCCCCGACCCGGGCTCGTGTCGTTGAGCGCGATCTTGAACCCGTCGGCCACGACCCCCGCGAGGCTCGTGATCGCGAGCTGGCCGTCGGTGGCCGAGATCGCCGCGGTGTACGACCCGCGCGCTGCCATCGAGCCGTCGGTCAAGCGGCCGTTCCAGACGAAGGCGTGACTGCCGGCCGCCATCGACAACCCGTCGTACATGGTCAGGACCACGTCGCCGGCTTCGTTCCGAATCACTCCGCTGACCCTGGCCGAGACCGACAGGTCGAACGAGAAGCTCGCGGTCCGGGCGTACTTGTCGAGATCCTGCGGAAAGAAGACCGTCTTGGCGCTGGCGACGTGGCTGAGGGTCTTGTAGACGGCCACCGTCGAGTCGCGGGTCGCGCCGACATTGCCGGCATAGTCGCGTGGTGCCAGTGACACGGTGTAGACGCCGTTCCGGGCGACATGACCGGCGTCATCGAACCCGTCCCAGGTGACTCGGCCGGGGCCGCTCGGCTCGCGCGTGGAGGACGCCCGGACGATCGCTCCGTCCGTGTCCCTGACGGTCAGGTCGACGTAGCCCGGCTCGGTCGTCGAGAAGCCGAACCCGATCGAGTCGGCGCTGCCGTCTCCGTTGGGGCTGAACGTCGGCAGGTCGTCGGGTCCGTCGGCCAGGGCGACGGCGTCGTCGAAGGCTGGCGCGACCGTGTCGGCCACGAACGTCCCGGACTTCGATCCGTCGGGATTGCCCCACGCGTCGTGGACGGTCAGCTCCCAGCGGTAGGTCCCATCGGCCACGGCCGTGCCGCCGACGATCCCGGACCAGGTCGTGCTGAACGTGTCCCCGCTACCCGTCTTCGTGGCGAGGAGCGCGCCATCGGTGGTCGTGAAGCGAACGGTCCAGGCCGCGTTCTCGGAGATCCGACCGGTCAGCAGGTAGCTGTCGCCGCTGCCGTCGCCGTTGGGCGAGAAGGCGCCGTCGCCATCGGTCGTCGACCAGACCACAGGCGAGGCACTGTCGCGCGGGATCAGGTCGGCGGCGGACATCCAGCCGGACGTCGAACCGTCGAGGGTCGCGACCTCGAGGATCGCGTGTCCGTCGGGCGTGCTCGCGCCCGACCGGTCGGTCAGGCGCAGCTTGGTCCCGAGGGCCAGGGTCGCACGTGCGGACGCGCCCGCCCCACCGAGCGCCGGGTCGGCGTAGACCGGCGCCCCGTCGACGGCGACGGACGCCGCACCGGGAACCTCGAAGTCGGTCGGGTCGGTCCCGGTGTCGGCGTAGGCCGCTCCGGTGATGGCGTCGGTCGGAGTCTCGAGCTGGCCGGTGACCGCGCGCCAGTAGCCACCCGGACTGCCGTCAGGATCCATCTCGGCGGTCGCCCCGGCGGTCCGGACCGAGGCGAAGGTGAACGCGTTGTCGTTGTCGGTCGGCGAGTCGTGGAAGATCTGGTCGACGGTCTTGTGCGTCGTGAACAGCTGGCGGACATACCAGGCCGGGCCGAAATGGGCTTCGGCCACGACCGCCGCGGCGCCGGCCTTGAGCCAGCCCGCGGCCATGTTGTCGACCCGCTGCTTGGCCTGGGCGAGCGTGGGCCGGGGTTTGCCCGACTCGGAGTTGCCCGAGGCATAACACAGGTGGTTGAGGAGGACGATCGCGTTGGGCGCGAGCTCGACCTCCTTGGCCAGGTAGTACTCGCCGTAATACTGGGTGGTGCTGTCGCCACCGCCGGCCTTGGGGTTGAGCCCGAGTCCGTTCTGCGAGTACGGCCAAGGGCTGGATCGGTACGGACTCGGGAACCCGTTGCCGTGGCCCATGTAGATCACGATCGAGGCGCCCTGCATGGCCTTCTTGGCCGCAGCCCAGGTCGCATTCGGGGTGTAGACCTTGACCACGTTCGAGGTGTACTTGCGAGCCTCGGCATAGGCAGCGTCGCCATCGCTCCGGTAGGAGGCCGTCGACGAGGCAACCGGCCCCACGAGGATGGCCACCTTCGGCTGGACCGGGGCCGCGGCGGCGGCGGGCACGGCAATGCCCGCGGCGATGAGCAGGCTGAGGGCCAACGCGGCGGCGATCCTTGGCACAGTGGGGCGTCTCCAGGTCGAAGAGGCTCGCCACCGGCCCGGGCGCGATAACCGCGGTCCGGCCGGCGAGTGAGCGGGATGAGTACGAATTCACCCTCGCCGCGCGGTCTCGGCCAGTCGATGGAGACTTCGTCCGGGGTGCATGGCCCGTTCGCCGCGAGGCCGGTGAGGCTGCGACCGGAAGGGGGCGGTGCGTGCCCGCCTGGTGCGGTGCGCCCGTGCCCCGGGAATGCGGCGATCGGCTCGGGACCCCGGGATTCGGGCCGCTCCCGGCCCATTCCGAGTCAACCGCGAAGACTGGCCACCAGCTGCGTCAGCGAGGGGTTCGTCTGGTCGCGCTCCGACAGGATCGGCCGCCCGTCGCGTGTCCCTGAGATTGCCGTCGGCCAGGGGACCCCCACGGCCGGGTCGTCCCAGGCAAAGCCAAACTCGTCCGATTCGTCGAACTCGGCGGTCACCAGGTAGACCAGGTCGAGGGGCGCCAGGGCGAGGAAGCCGTGGGCGACACCGGCCGGGATCTCGACCCAGTCGTCCTCCGCGAGCTCGCGGGTCTCGACGGCCGGCGGAGCGGCGCCGGCCACGACCGGCCGGACGTCGACCAGCGCCACGAACGCCCGCCCGGTGGCGACGATCCAGCGGTCGAGCTGGTGGCGGTGGTAGTGCAGCCCGCGCAGGACGCCGGCCGCCGAGGTCGACAGGTTGGCCTGCACGAAACGGGCTCCGGCGACGCCGGCCAGGTCCGCCGGGATCCCGCCAGCTGGATAGTCGCTCGCCCGCCACAGCTCGCGGAAGGAGCCGCGCTCGTCGGCATGGCGAACGACCGCGCCGTAGCGCACGCCGGGCAGACCAGACGGCCGCCGGTCGAGGCCGCTCATACCCGGCCGCCCTCGGTCGCCGCCGAGACCCCCGCGGCGCTCGGGTCGGCCGCGGCGCGGCGCAGCCGCGGGACGTCGTCGGCCAGGGCCTCGGTCCACGGCCGCATCCGATCGCCCGAGGGCAGGAGGCTCGGTTCGAGGACGCCCCAGCGTGGCGGCGTCGACAGGCGCGGCCAGGTCGATGCCGGCACGTCGGCGGTCTCGACCGACAGCCCGACCAGCCGGAGGACCTCGCGCGCCCAGTCGGCCCGCGACACGGCGCCGAGGTTGGCCAGGTGCCACGTCCCGGCGATCGAACCGGCCCCGATGAGCTCGACGATCGCCTCCGCCAGGTCGGCCGCAGAGGTCGGTGAGCCGATCTCGTCGCTCACGAGCCGGAGCGGCTCGGCGGCGGCGCGGGCACGCTCGGCCGCGGCCAGGATCTTGGTCGGGAAGTCGTTGCCCGGCGGGCCGTACAGCCAGGCCGTGCGGGCGATGGCCAGTGCCGCACCGGGGCTGGCCGCAAACGCCTCGCGGGCAGCCAGTTCGCCGGCCAGCTTGCTGGCGCCATAGGGGTTGGGCGGCGCGGTCGGGTCGTCGGGCCGGTAGCCCCGACCGTCGGTGCGGGCGCCGTCGAACACCTCGTTGGTCGAGATCGCGACGAGATCCACGCCAGCCGTGGCGCAGGCCTGCGCCAGCTCGCCGGTCGCGACGCCGTTGCGCCGGATCGCCACGTCCGGTTGTCGGGCGCAGCCGTCGACGTCGGTCCAGGCAGCCGCGTGGACCACGAGCTCGGGCCGGTCCCGGCGAACCAGCCGAGCCGCCGCGTCCGGGTCGTCGAGGTCGTAGTCCGGGCGGGTCCAGGCGATCGGACCGGCCAGCCCGGTGAAGGGAGCCTCCGCCAGGGCGGCGACCAGCGCCCGACCGAGCCGGCCGCCGGCGCCGGTGACGGCCACCCGCATCTCAGTCGGCCTCGGCGACGGATCCGGCGGCCGGAGCCGCCCGCGAGCCGGCGAGGCGGGCTCCGTACTGGCGGTCGTAGTAGGCGTCCCAGTCGCCCGAGCGGATCGCCCGCCACCAGGCCTCGTTGGCGACGAACCAGTCGATCGTCTCTGCGAGTCCCCGATCGAACGGGATCCGCGGTCGCCAGCCGAGCGCCGCCAGCTTCGAGCCGTCCATCGCATAGCGACGGTCGTGGCCGGGCCGATCGGCCACGGTCCGCACCAGCGACCAGGGCTTGCCCAGCCGGTCGAGGATCCGGCCCACGACCTCCCGGTTGGGCAGCTCGGTCCCGCCCGGCAGGTTGTAGGTCTCGCCGGGGGCGCCGTGGCGGAGGACATGGTCGATCCCGGCCGCATGATCCGCCACGTGCAGCCAGTCACGGACCTGCAGCCCGTCGCCATAGAGCGGCAGGGGCTGGTCGTCGATGGCATTGCTGATGAACAGCGGGATCAGCTTCTCCGGATGGTGGAACGGACCGTACGTGTTCGAGCCGCGGGTGACGACCGCGTCCAGCCCGTGGGTCACCACGTACGAGCGGACCAGCAGCTCGCCGGCCGCCTTGGCCGCCGCATACGGCGAGCGCGGCGCCAGCGCATCGCCCTCGACCGAGCTGCCGCTCTCGACCGAACCGTAGACCTCGTCGGTGGACACCTGCAGGTAGCGCACTGGCCGGCCTTCCTTGCTCGCGGCCAGGCAGGCTTCGAGGAGCACGTGGACGCCGATCACCCCGGTCCGCAGGAACGCCTCGGGATCGAGGATCGACCGGTCGACGTGCGACTCCGCGGCGAAGTTCACGACGGCGTCGGCGTCCGCGACGAGGGGCTCCACGACGGTCGGGTCGGCGATGTCGCCGCGGACGAAGGTCAGCCGGGCGGCCTGCTCGGGATCGTCCTGCACCGACCGCAGGTTGGCCTCGTTGCCGGCATAGGTGAGCTTGTCGAGGACGGCGATGCGGGTCCCGTCGCGCCGCCCCAGGACCTCGCGGACGTAGCACGACCCGATGAACCCGGCACCGCCGGTTACCAGCAGCCTCGCCTCCGGCCCGGTCCACGGCGCTCGGGACCGGGGCCCACGCTCGGTCATCCCGGGTCAGCGCTCCGGCCGCTGGGCGGGGGCCCCGAGCCGACCCGCGGCCGCGTCCGAGGCGGCCAGCTCGGCTGCCCGGAGGAGCGACCCGACGGTGCCCGCGTCGGCCCAGTGCCCCTCGTACACCGGCGCGTGCAGGCGCCCGCTCGCGACGTAGTGGTTGAGCACGTCGGTGATCTCGAATTCGCCCCGGCCCGACGGCGCCAGCCGCTCGATCACCTCGAAGGCCTCGGGTCGCAGGAAGTACACGCCGATCGGGATCAGATCGCTCTTGGGCACGGCCGGCTTCTCCTCGAAGCCGATCACCCGGCCCCCCGCGTCGAGCTCGGCCACCCCGAATCGCTCCGGATCCGGCACCCGATAGAGGAGCGTGCCTGCCCCCCAGGGACCGGCCTCGAACTCGCGCGCGACCGGCTCGAGCGCCGGGCCGCGCAGGATGTTGTCGCCGAGCACGCAGCAGAACGCCTCGTCGCCGACGAAGTCGCGGGCCAGGCCGATGGCGTGGGCGATCCCGAGTGCGCCGTGCTGATAGCGATAGGTCAGGTCGAGCCCGAAGTGCGAGCCGTCGGCGAGCAGCTCGACGACGTCGCCGACGCTCTTGCCCCCGACGATGACCATGACCTCGCGGATGCCCATCCCGGCCAGCGTCTCGATCGGGTAGTAGATCATCGGCCGGTCGTAGATCGGCAGGAGGTGCTTGTTCGTGACGATCGTCAGCGGGAACAGGCGCGTGGCGGTTCCGCCGGCGAGGACGATCCCCTTCATCGGGCCGTAGCGTAGCAGCGCCGCGACCCGTCGCCGGGCGGCGCGGCTACGGCCCCGGGCTGGGCGTGACGCATGGCTGGTCGCCGGCGGTCGGCGTGCCACCCGAGGGGCATGGGCTGGGCTGGTCGACCGGTGGCAGGCCTCCCTCGTAGTCGGTGATGACGAGCACGTACTCCAGCCGCTCCAGATCGGCCGCCGGCTGGATGAAGGCCGTCTGGGTGACCGCGTTGGCATCGCGGGCGACATCCACGACCGTGCCGATGATCAGGCCCTTGGGAAACGGGGAGCGGACGCCGCCGCCGAGGTCGATCCCGGCGGTGGTGACGGTGTCGCCGATCTGGATCCGCTCGGTGGAATCGATGTTCTCCATGATCAGGACCCCGCCGAGCTGGCCCATGACCGAGCCGGTCGCCTGGTTCGCACCGAGCTGGCCGATCACCGTCGAGGTCGTGTCGTTGACGAGCAGGATTGTCGCCGAGTCGCCGGTCACGCCGGTCAGCCGTCCGACGAGCGCGCCGCCGTCCCCGACCACCACGTCACCCTCGCGCAGCTTGCGATCGGTGCCCACGTCGATGGTCACCACCCGGCGGAACTGCGAGCTCTCGCGGGCCACGATCGATCCGGTGACCGTGCTGAACCCGATCGAGCCCTTGACCTCGAGCAGGGCGGTCAGGATCTCGTTCTGGCGCTCGAGCTCCTTCGTCCGGGCGTTCTCGGCGGCCAGGCGCGCGTTCTCGTGGGCAAGCTGTTCGTTGGTGCGATGGAGGGTGTCGATCTCGGTCATCGTCTCGACGATGCCGGACACCCCGCGGGCAAGCGAATCGAGCCCGCTCTGGACCGGTCGGAGGGCGAAGCTGACACCGCGCTGGAGCTCGATCACGGGACCCGTCGACGAGACGACCATGAGCCCGACGCTGAGGGCCAGCAGGATCCCGAACAGCATCGTCCGGCGACGGGCCGCCCGGTTGCCGGGGAAGGAGGTCACGCCGAGCCCCGGCGATCAGCGCGGCGCACGGGCGTAGGTGTCGGCCACCAGGACGCGCTGCATGGCCGGGTTGGTCAGCTGCTCGAGGACGATCCCGGTTCCCCGCGCGACGCAGGTCAGCGGATCGTCGGCGATGTGGACCGGCATCTGGGTCGCCTCGGCGATGCGCTGGTCGAGTCCGACCAGGAGGGCCCCGCCACCGGCCAGGACGATGCCCTGGTCCATGATGTCGGCGACGAGCTCGGGCGGGGTCTCCTCGATGGTGTCCTTGATCGTGTCGACGATCTGCTGGACCGAGGGCTCGATGGCCTCGCGGATCTGGTCGGCACCGACCTCGACGCTGCGCGGCAGACCGGTCAGCAGGTCGCGACCGCGGAGGGTCACCCGCTGGGCGTCCCACTCGCCGGGATAGGCCGAGGCGATGGCGATCTTGATGTCCTCGGCGGTCCGCTCGCCGAGAAACAGGTTGTACTCGCGCCGGGCGAACAGGACGATGTCCTGGTCCATCTCGTCGCCACCGATCCGGATGCTGCGGGCCACCACGATCCCGCCCAGGCTGATGACGGCAACCTCGGTCGTCCCGCCACCGATGTCGACGATCAGGCTGCCCGACGGCTCGCTGACCGGCAGACCGGCGCCGATCGCGGCGGCCATCGGCTCCTCGATGAGTCGGGCCCAGCGAGCACCCGCGTTGAGCGCGGCGTCGCGGACGGCGCGCTTCTCGACCTCGGTCACGCCCGATGGGATGCCCAGCAGCATCCGGGGGCGAGGGATCAGCCCGACCCGGTCGTGGACCCGGTTGACGAAGTACTTGATCATCTGCTCGGTCACGTCGAAGTCGCTGATGACTCCGTCTCGGAGCGGTCGCACCGCGATGATGTTGGCCGGCGTCCGGCCAACCATCCGCTTCGCCTCGGCGCCGATGGCCAGGACCTTCTTGGTCTTGGCCTCGATCGCGACCACGCTCGGCTCGCTCATCACGATCCCGCGGTTGCGGACGTGGACCAGGGTGTTGGCGGTCCCGAGGTCGATCCCGATGTCACGGGAGAAGTAGCCGAGGATCCGATCGAGCATGGTGCGGGGCAGGTCCTTCGTGGCGGCATGGCGGGGCCCTCCGCCGGTCTGGACGGGTCGCGCCGATGGTCAGCGGGGAAACCCGTGCAGTATAACCGGGCCTCCCGCCGCTCCCGGACCTCC
>JAXDKT010000130.1:0-28293 GCA_034666965.1 Chloroflexota bacterium
CGGGCGAGGGTCGAACTCGCAACCTAGTGATTAAGAGTCACTTGCTCTGCCATTGAGCTACCGGCCCGCGGCCGATGGTAGCGCATGGCCCCGGTCTCGGCCACCGACCGCCCAGTGCGGTCGCTTCGGGCACCGACCACCGCAGCCTGTGTCGTCCGGCCCGATCCAACCTCAGGTGAACGCCCTAGGGACAACGCCCTATGGCGCCACGTTCGGGCTTCGACCCAGACTTGTCGCAGACCTCGGCACAGATTTCCCCCTCTGCGTCGAGGTCTACTCATGTCCGTCGCCGCGGCGGCGTTCCAGTCAGTCGGGCTGGTTGTCGATCTGGGCGCGCTGGAGCCGACCGCTGAAGTCGACGTAGATCGACTTCCACTCGGTGTAGGTCTCGAGCGCGGCGTGACCGGCCTCGCGGTGGCCGTTGCCGGTGTCCTTGACACCGCCGAACGGGAGGTGCGTCTCGGCGCCGATCGTGCCCGCGTTGACGTACACGATCCCGGCCTCGAAGTCGCGCATCGCCCGGAAGGCGGTGTTGGCGTCGCTGGTGAAGATCGACGACGACAGGCCGTAGCGAGTCTGATTGAGGGCGGTCACCGCGGCGGCGTAGTCGGGTACCGGCACGATCGACAGGACCGGCCCGAAGATCTCCTCCTGGGCGATCCGGTCCATCGGCTTGACGCCGGCGAAGATGGTCGGCTCGAAGAAGTGGCCATGCTCCAGGCCGGCCCCCGTCGCCCGGGCGCCACCGGCGACCAGCTCACCCTCGCGCCGCCCGATCTCGACGTACGACGCGACCTTGTCGACTGCGCCGGCATTGACCAGCGGTCCGACGTCCGTGGCCGGGTCGAGCCCGGAGCCGAGACGGAGCGCCCGAGCACGCTGCTCCAGCCGCTCCAGGAGGGACCCGAGGACCCGCTCCTCGACGATCACCCGCGAGGCGGCGGTGCACCGCTGGCCGGTGGTCCCAAAGGCGGACCAGAGAATGCCGTCGACCGCCAGGTCGAGGTCGGCGTCGCCCATGACAACGATCCCGTTCTTGCCACCGAGCTCGAGGCTGACCCGCTTGAGCCGCCGGGCGGCGAGCTCGGCGATGTGCTTGCCGGTCAGGGTATTGCCGGTGAAGCTGATGACCTTGACGTCGGGGCTGGCCACGATCGCGTCGCCGACCTCGGCGCCCGGACCGGTCACGAGATTGACCGTGCCCGGCGGGAAGCCGGCCTCGGCCATGAGCTCAACCAGCAGGGTCGCGCAGTGGGGCGTGTCGCTCGACGGCTTGAGCACGACCGTGTTGCCGGTCACCAGGGCCGGCATCGTCTTCCAGCACGGGATGGCGATCGGAAAGTTCCAGGGGGTGATGATCCCGGCCACGCCGATCGGCTCGCGGACGCTCATTGCCCACTTGTCGGGGAGCTCCGATGGGGTGGTGTCGCCGAACATGCGGCGCCCCTCGCCGGCCATCAGGTAGGCGATGTCGATGCCCTCCTGGACGTCGCCGCGGGCCTCGGTCAGGACCTTTCCCATCTCCCGGGTCATCGCCCGGGCCAGGCGCTCCTTGTGCTCGGCCATCAGCGCGCCGAAGCGGTACAGGATCTCCCCACGCTTGGGCGCCGGGGTCCGGCGCCAGCCCGCGAAGGCCACCTCGGCGGCGCGAATGGCACGGGCCGCGTCGGCCGCGTCGGCGGCCTGGAACAGCCCGATGACGTCGCGCGTGTCGGCCGGATTGACCGACGCGAAGGTCCGCCCGGCCCCGGACTCGACCCACTCCCCGCCGATGAACAGGCGATGGACGGGTGGCCCGGCCACGGTCGTCGGCTCGCTGGGCGTTGCCGTGTCGGTCATCTCAGACTCTCTCGAAGGCCATCGCCACCGAACCGCCTCCACCGAGACACAGGGTGGCGAGGCCGTAGCGGCCCTGGCGCCGGCGCAACTCGTGGAGGAGCGTCGCGACGATCCGCGCGCCACTCGCCCCGATCGGATGGCCCAGCGCGATGGCCCCGCCGTTGACGTTCACCTTGGACCAGTCGAAGCCGAGCTCGCGACCGTCGGCCAGGACCTGGGCGGCGAAGGCCTCGTTGATCTCGATCAGGTCGAACGCCTCGATCGGCAGCCGGACCCGCTCGAGGAGCTTGCGGACGCCAGCAATCGGCGCCAGGAACAGCCACTTCGGCTCGACTTCGGCCTGGGCATAGCCCACGATCCGGGCCAGCGGCCGGAGGCCGAGCGTCTCGACCGCCCGCTCACTGGCCACAACCGTGGCCGCAGCGCCGTCGGTGATCCCCGGGGCGTTGCCGGCGGTGACCGTCGCCTCCGGCGCGGGCTGGCCGGGCTCGGGCTCGGGCAGCGCGAAGGCCGGCCCCAGCCGGTTCAGGGCCTCGAGGGTGGTGTCGCGCCGCGGTCCCTCGTCGACCGCAACGACGGTCTCGCGGCCCTTGGCGTCCGAGACGGTGACCGGCACGAGCTCGGCCTCGAAGCGACCCTCGTCGATCGCGGCGACCGCCCGACGATGGCTCTCCAGCGCAAACGCGTCCTGGTCGGCGCGGCCGACGTGGTCGTGCGCCGCGACTCGTTCCGCGTGGGTGCCCATATGACAGTCCTCGATCGAGCACCACAGCCCATCGAGCACGGTGGCGTCCTGGACGACGCCGTCGCCCAACCGGTACCCGAAGCGCGCCTTGGGCAGCAGGTAGGGCGCCTGATTCATGCTCTCCATGCCGCCCGCAACGACGACCTCGGCGTCACCGGCCCGGATCTCCGCGGCGGCGAGCATGATCGCCTTCAGCCCCGAGCCGCAGACCCGGTTGATGGTCGTGGCGCTGGTCGTCACCGGCAGCCCGGCCCGCAGCGCCGCCTGCCGGGCCGGCGCCTGGCCGACCCCCGCCTGGAGGACCTGGCCCATCAGCACGTCGTCGATTGGGGTGCCCGCCGGAAGCTCCGCCCGGTCGACGGCGGCCCGGATGGCCACCCCGCCGAGCTCGACCGCGGGCGTGCTCGCCAGCGCACCGCCGAACCTGCCGATCGGGGTCCGCTGGGCGCTGACGAGATAGACATGGCCATGCGGTCCTGGCTCATGCTCGGGCATGACCCGAATCTACACCGCGCGCCGGAGGGAGTCGGCCGGGTGAGTCGGGGATAGGGCCGCGTAACGGCCGCCTGAGAAGATCGCCGGGTGAGCGACCAACGCCTCGGCGCCTCGATTCGCGCAGTCCGTATCCGTCGCGGGCAACGCCAGACCGATGTCGCCAGGACCGCCCGAGTCTCCGCGGCGACCGTCTCACGCATAGAGCGCGGTCATGTGGGGTCCATGACCCTCGAGCGGATTCGGGCCGTCGGGGCGGCGCTCGACATCGGCATCGAGATCGCGGTCCGCTGGCGGGGAGGCGAACTCGACCGGCTCGTCAACGCGCGGCATTCCGCCCTGCATGAGGCGGTCGCCCGCTGGTTCGTTCGTCACCCGGGATGGTCACTCGCCCCCGAGGCTTCCTTTTCCGTCTACGGCGAGCGCGGCTTCATCGACGTTCTGGCCTGGCAGGCAGACTCTCGGGCGCTGCTCGTGGTCGAGCTGAAGAGCGAGCTCGTCGACGTCCAGGAGCTCATTGGATCTGTGGATCGCAAACGACGTCTCGCAGCCTCGATTGGGCGCGACCGGGGCTGGGACCCTGCCACGGTTTCATGCTGGGTGATCCTGGCCGAGAGCGGAACCAACCGACGCCATTTCGCCGGCCACGCTCGGGTCCTGCGGGTCGCCTATCCGCTCGACGGACACGCCATGCGAGCGTGGTTGTCGCGTCCCACTCGGCCCGCCGCGGGCCTCTCATTCCTGCCATACGGTCCGGGTACGAACCTTCGCCGGGGCCTTGCCACGCCTCACCGTGTGCGAAGAGCCTCGGAGCCTGCCTGACGAATGTCATTCGACCGCACCATGGCCGCAAGCCAGGGTCGCCACTCGGATCACCACGCCCGGATGTGGCGAGCGTTCTCCAGGGGATCATCTGTCAGGTTCGCCGGCGCCGGGTCGGCGCGGGGGGCAGCGCGGGGGCCGCATCGGGTCGGCGCGGGGGCCGCATCGGGTCGGCGCGAGGGACGCACCGGGCCAGCGCGAGGGAGTCGAGTCGAGACTCGGGCATGACGCCGGCCACAAGGAGCATCGGGCGCCAACGGGCGCGGGTTACGATAGGTCCGTGGCCGAACCCGGGGCAGTGCCCACGCCCAACGACCCCGACCCGACCGAGCCGGCGACCGTTGCGCTTCTCCGAATGCTGGCGGCCGCGGCCGATGACGCCGTCATCGTCACCGACATGGACATCAGGGTCCGGGTCTGGAATGCCGCCGCCGAACGGCTGTATGGCATCCACGCCGAAGACGCGCTGGGCCGGGTCATCTTCGACCTGACCGATGCCCGGGTGGTGGGCGAGGGCCACGTCCCGATCCGGCTGCCGCGCGAGATCGCCCTGGCCACGGGCGCCTGGCACGGCCGGGTGATCGAGCGACCGAGGACGGGCCAGGCAGTCGGCCGAGAGGTCGTCGTCGAGACGACGCTGAGCCGGTTGGCGGCACCAGACGGCATCCCCCGCGGCGTGCTCAACATCAAGCGCGACATCACCGCGTCGTACCGGCTCGAGCAGGAGCTGGCCGCCCTGGGCACGCTCGCCACGGCGACCGGTGGTGCGCGCTCGCGCGCCGAGATCGCCCAGAACGCGATCGACGTCCTATGCCAGGCCACTGAGGCACGGTCCGGCGTGATCATCCGCTTCGAGTCCGCCGGCGTTTCGATCGATGCCGGACAGGGCCTGGACGACTCGATGTGCCGGCAGGTGGTGGACCTGGCCGCCAGCGACCGGACGGTTCGGAACGCCATCCGGACCCCGGGCGCGGTCGTGGTCGGCAGCGTCGACGAAATCCGTATGAACGACGAAGCTCGGAGTTGGCTCGACAGCGTCGGACTGAGAGCGATCGCCGTGGTCGGCCTGCACCGGGGCGACGAGCTGGTCGGGGCCCTGGCGATGGGTTGGACCGATCGCGACGCGCCGCGCCCCTCGTCGGCGGTCCTGCTCCAGGCCAGCGCTCACGTCGAGCGAGCCATCGAGAACGCTCGGCTGGTCGAGGAGATCACGGTCCGGGCCGACGCCGAGCAGGCACTCGTCCGGCGGCTCGAGCGGTCCGAGGCGCGCTATCGGACGCTCTTCGAAGCGTCCCCCGACGCCTACCTGCTGTGCGATCTCGCGGGCATCATCATCGAAGCCAACGGCGCCGCCAACGAGCTCTACGGGGCGTCGCTCGTGGGTGGATCGGTCGGCGAATTCCTCGACGTCGATCCTGACGAGGGCGCGCGCCGGCGCAGCGCGGTCGACCGTGGCGAGCACCGACGGTTCACGGGCACAGCTCGGCGGGCCGATGGCAGCCACTTCCCGCGCGAGACCGAGGCGTCCCGCGTCCGGATCGACGACCACGAGCGCTATCTCATCGTCATTCGCGACCTGACCGAGCGACAGCGGCTCCAGACCGAGCTGGTCCAGGCCCAGAAGATGGAGACCGTCGGGATCCTCGTGTCCGGGGTGGCCCACGAGCTCAACAACCCGATCGCCTCGATCATCGGGCTGAGCACGATCATCGGCCGCGACCCGGGCCTGTCGCGCGACCTGCGCGAGAATGCGGCGCTGCTCGTGGGCGAGGCCCAACGGGCCGGCCACATCGTGCGCACCTTTCTGGACTTCGTCCGATCGCGACCGCCCGAGCGCCACCCGACCCCGCTCAAGCCACTCCTGGAAACGGTCCGCGAGCTCCAGTCCTACTCGAAGAAGAGCGGCGTGGACTGGGTCATCAACGTCCAGGCCGGCCTGCCCCGGGTGGCGATCGACCGGTCCCAGATCCAGCAGGTGATGATCAACCTGACGACGAACGCCATCCAGGCGATCCTCGCCGATCGGCCCACCGGGCGACTCGAGATCGACGCCCGCCGCGGGCGCTCGGACGATGGCCGGCGCACCGTCCGGATCATGGTCACCGACGACGGTCCGGGCGTGGCCCCCCTGGACCGGACCAAGCTGTTCGTGCCGTTCTTCACGACCAAGGCCCCCGGGCAGGGCACCGGCCTGGGCCTGCCGGTCACGTTCGACATCGTCCGTCGCCACAATGGGACCCTGACCTACGAGCCCGCGCCCGGCGGACGTGGCGCCCGGTTCATCGTCGAGTTGCCGGTCGAGG
Organism: Chloroflexota bacterium; assembly: GCA_034666965.1. Taxonomy (GTDB): domain Bacteria; phylum Chloroflexota; class Limnocylindria; order Limnocylindrales; family CSP1-4; genus Chersky-267. Next base: position 6,202 of record JAXDKT010000130.1, read on the forward strand.
CGCCGCCGTCGGCTCCGGCCGCGCGGTGGCCTTCGCCCCCCGCGCCAGCGGCCCGTCCGCGCGGTCGCAAGGCCGTGACCCCGAGACCCTCCACGCCTCGACGAGCGAGCGCCACGCGCCGACCGCGCGCCCTCATCCTCGACGACGAGGAATCGATCCGCATCTTTCTGCGCAAGGTCCTCGGTGCGGCCGGCTTCGAGACCGTCGTGGCGGCCGACGGTGAGACCGCCATCAGCGCGGTCCGCTCCGGGCCGATCGACGTTGCCCTGGTCGACCACCGTATGCCCGGCATGACCGGCATCGAGGCGTTCGAGGAGGCGATCGCCGCCCGGCCGGAGCTGGCCGGGCGCTGGCTGTTCATGAGCGGTGACGTGCTCAACCCCGATCTCCAGGAGTTTGCCGAGGCCCGCGGCCTGCCGCTCCTGGCCAAGCCATTCGACCTGGCTTCGGTGAACCGCGCCGTGGGCGAGATCGTCGACCGCCTGGGCCTGGCGGACTGAGTCCGATCCGCCTCAGCGCGGATCAGCGCGGATAGGCGTGGAAGCCGCGCCCGGTCTTCTGGCCCAGGTGCCCCTCGGCGACGAGTCGCTCGAGCACGGCAGGAGGCCGGAACTGCTCCTGCCCCAGCCCTTCGTGGAGGACCCGCAGGATGCCCAGACACACGTCGAGGCCGATGAAGTCGGCCAGCTCCAGGGGACCCATCGGATGGTTGAGGCCGACCCGGGCGCCGGTGTCGATGTCGGCGGCCGTCCCGACGCCCTCATCGTAGGCCCGCATCGCCTCGGCCAGGAGCGGCATCAGCACCCGGTTGACCAGGAACCCCGGACGGTCGGCCGAGACGATGACCTCCTTGCCGAGTTCGGTCGCGAGGGCCCGGATGGCGGCCTCGGTCGGATCGTCGGTGGCCCGGCCGCGGATGAGCTCGATCAGGGGCATCACCGGGACCGGGCTGAAGAAGTGCATGCCCACGAACCGGGCCCGGCGCGGCGCGGTCACCGCGGCGGCCAGCCGATCGATCGAGATCGAGCTCGTGTTGGAGGCGAAGATCGCGGATTGCGGGGCGCGCGCGTCGAGCTCCCGCCACAGCGCGGTCTTGACCGCCTCGTCCTCGAACACGGCCTCGATGACCAGGTCGGCCCGGGCGACGGCGTCGAGGTCGGCGGTGGGCTCGATCCGGGCCAGCGCCTCGTCGCGTGCCCCGGCCTCGATCCGGCCCTTGGCCACGGCCCGCTCGAGATTGGTTGCGATGCGGGCCTTGCCCGCCTCCGCCCGGGCGAATTCCGGCTCGTACAGGACGACCTGTTTGCCGATCGCGCCATGGACCTGGGCGATGCCGTGGCCCATCAACCCGGCGCCGGCGACGAACAAGCGCTCGACGGTCACGTTCCATCCTCCCGCGCGATGGCCGCGATCAAGCGGTCGGCCGCCGCGAACGGGTCCAGCTCGTGGGCGGCCACCGACCGGAGCGTTGCGGCCGACTGGTCGGCCAGCGGACCGGTCCGCAAACGATCCGCGATCCGGTCGGCGACGATCGCCCGGACCTGGGTATCGGCCCGAGCCAGCCGCGACGGGTCCGGTGGCCCGTCGGCCGTGCGGGCCAGCCCGGCGGCCCGATGGCGGTCGAGCGCGGCGAGGAGCTCGGGGACACCCGCACCCGTGGACGCGGTCGTGATCAGGACCTCGGGGCGCTTTGGGCGGGGCCGCTCCGCGGCGGCCGGATCGGCACTGGCGACCGGAGCGGCGACGAGCATGGCCCGAAGCTGGGAAGCCGTGCGCTGGGCTCCGGGTCGATCGCCCTTGTTGACCACGACCAGGTCGGCCACCTCGAGCAGACCGGCCTTGATGGCCTGGACCTCGTCGCCCATCTCGGGCGCCTCGAGGACCACGGTCGTGTCAGCTGAGGAGGCCACCTCGACCTCGCTCTGGCCGGTGCCCACCGTCTCGATCAGGATGAGGTCGAAACCGACGGCATCGAGCACCGCGCAGGCCGCGCCCGTCGTCGAGGCGAGCCCGCCGGCATGACCGCGGGCCGCCATCGATCGGATGAACACGTCGCGATCCGACGCGTGAGCCTGCATCCGGACTCGGTCGCCGAGGATCGCCCCACCGGTGATCGGGCTGGATGGGTCGACGGCCACGACCGCGACCGACCGTCCGACGGCTCGGACCGCGGCAATGAGCGCCGCGACGAGGGTCGACTTGCCGGCGCCGGGCGGGCCGGTGATCCCGACCAGATGGGCTCGCCCCGCGCGCGGGTAGAGCTCGCGCAGGGCGGCCTCGGCGACCGGCGTCCGGTTCTCGATCGCGGTCAGCAGGCGGGCCAGAGCGCGGCGATCGCCGGCGCCGGCGGCCGCGGCCAGCTCGGCGGCCCGTGCGCCAGGTGCCGTGGCCCGTGCGGCAGTTCCCGCGGCCGGCTCAGCGCCCACCCTAGTCGCGCGCGCGGACGTTCGCCCGGAGGAACGCGGCGACCTCGCCGATCGTCGTGCCCGGCCCAAACACGGCCGACACGCCGGCCGCCTCGAGGGCGGGGACATCGACGTCCGGGATGATCCCGCCGGCGGTCACCAGGACGTCGTCGAGCCCGGCTTCCTGGAGCAGCGCGCAGATCCGGGGCAGGAGGGTCATGTGGGCGCCCGACAGGATCGACAGCCCGACCACGTCGACGTCCTCCTGGAGCGCCGCCGACGAGATCATCTCGGGGCTCTGGCGCAGCCCGGTGTAGACGACCTCGAAGCCTTCGTCGCGCAGGCCCCGGGCGAGCACTTTCGCTCCTCGATCGTGCCCGTCGAGGCCCGGCTTGGCGATGAGGACCTTGATCGGCCGGTCGGTCATGGCGCCATGGTAGCGCCGCGACCTCGGCTCAGGGCTTGATCCGGAGCACCTCTCCGCCATTCACGGCGACGCTCTTGTTGGTCACGTAGATCGTCCCGCGCTTGGTCACCGCGACCCCTCCTGGGACGGTCAGGCGACCCGGGACGAGCTCGGTTCTGACGCCGTCCGTGACCTTCCACAGGGCGCCGACCGTGTCGGTTCCGGCGAACAGGTTGGCAACCCCCTTCTTGACGATCTCGACCACGTACAGGCTGCCGTCGCTGCCGAAGGTCAGGCTCACGATCGAGGTGAAGCCGTCCATGAACAGCGTGCAGTCACCGCTCTTCGCCGTTGGATCACAGGTGACGCCGCGAGCCCAGGGCGCGATCCGCCAGATCCGGGACTTGCCCGGCTCGAAGGGGAATCCCTTGAGCTCGCCGACGTACCAGTAGCCATCGGGACCGACGGCGACCGACGTGGGCACCGCCTCGGCCGGGAGGTTGAGCCCAGGCGGGACGCCGAACACCGGCGGCAGGGAGCTCGTGCTGATCACCTGGTTCGGGAAGCGGGCGACGGTCTCGACCTTGCCACCGCGCTTGACCAGGAGCAGGTCGTCCCCGGCGGCGTCCGTGACCAGGACGCGACCGTGCTTGAGCGCGGCAATTCCATAGGGGTTCGACTCGGTTGGATTCGGCGGCATGTCGAGGTCTGTCGGATCCGGGTCGGTCACCTGGTATCCCCCGATGTCGGCCAGGATCCGCGACCCCTCCCGGCTGACCCGGAGCAGGCTGGCGAAACGCTTGTTGACGTCCGGGGGCCCACCGCCGACCACGGCGTAGACCTTGCCCTCGCGGGAGACCGACACGCCGACCGGACCGGACGTCTCGCCCTCGGGCGACATGATCGACGGCAGGCCGCCCCGATACGTCCGGGCATGGCCGTCATCGATGACCACGATCTTGCCCGAGCGGCCGTAGCCGCCGGGGCCCGTCCCGCCCTCACCGGCGACGGCCACGAAGACCTTGCCCTCGCGGCCGATCGCGATCCCGCGCGGGTTGTCGAGGCCGCTGGCCACGATCGAGACACGTGGACCGCTCGCGGCGGCCGGTCCAGCGAGCGTCCCCAGCAACGCGACGACGGTGATGCTCGCGAGAATCAGCGAGCGCCGGAGATGGTGGCCCATGGGGTCCTCCTGATGCTGCCTCCGTGCCCGGTGCGAACGGGTGTGGCTGCTCGCAACCGGGCCAGCTCGGTCGATGGTCCGGGCGCAGCCCCGGCCCTCTCGACCCTCCATTGGTGCACTGAAGTGTAGTCCCGACAAGGTGCGACCACCAGCCCTCAAACGCCCGGTGAGCGGCGCTCCAGATGGGCCAGGAACTCGGATCGGGTCTTGTCGCGCGACCGGAACAGGCCGAGCACGGCGCTGGTGGTCATGACCGTGCCCGGCTTGCGCACGCCCCGCATCACGGCGCACAGGTGAGTCGCCTCGACCACCACCCCGACCCCCTGGGGCGCAAGGTGGTCCTGGAGGAAATCGGCGATCTGCTGAGTCAGCCGCTCCTGGACCTGGAGCCGCCGGGCATACATCTCGACGATCCGGGGGATCTTGGACAGCCCCAGCACCCGGCCGTGGGGGATGTACGCCACCGCCGCCGCGCCGAAGAAGGGCAGGAGATGGTGCTCGCACAGGCTGTAGAACGGGATGTCCTTGACCACCACCATCTCCGAGTAGTCCACCTCGAAGACCGCGCCGTTCAGGAGCCGGACCGGGTCCACGTGATAGCCGGCCGTCAGCTCCGTGTACATCCGATGCACCCGCGCCGGGGTCCCGAGCAGACCCGCCCGGTCGGGCTCCTCGCCGATCTCGGTGAGGATCTCGCGCACGGCGGACTCGACCCGGCCGTTGCCGGCATGGCCGCGCAGCGAGCCGCCCTCGATGGCGGCTTCGGCGTCACCGGGGTCCTCGCCGATCTCGGTCTCGATCTCGGCGACGATCTTCTTGACGTGGTCGGGCAGGACGCTCATCGGACTCCTCTACGCCGGCGATGGTAGCGCCGGTTCGGCCCGCCGTCGCCGGAGGCCGCTCGCGACCCGAGCTGGCGCCGCGACCCGAGCTGGCGCCGCATCAGGTCCGGGTCCCGGTCTCCTCCCAGCCGGACGCCGGGACGAGGTCGAGCGGACGGCCTTCGACGCCGCGCAACCATGTTCGGGCGTTCTCGCCCAGGGTCGGCCGGTGATAGCCGCCCTCCTGAAGGATGACCAGCCGGCGGCCCAGGGCCGCGACCCGCCGGCCGATCTCGTGGTAGACCGGGGTGGTCAGGGCGAAATCGCAGATCGGGTCGTGGCCATAGGTGTCGAAGCCGAGCGAGACCACCACGATCGAGCCGGGCGTGGCCGCGATCGCCTCGAGGGCACGCTCGACGACCGTCAGGTAGCGCTCGTCGTCGACCCCGGCCTCGAGCGGCAGGTTGAGGTTGGCCCCCGCGCCTGGCCCCTCACCCGTCTCGTCGGCACGCCCCAGGAAGTACGGGTACTGACGGTCCGGGTCGGCGTGGATCGAGACGTAGAGCACGTCCCCACGGCGCCAGAAGATCTGTTCGGTGCCGTTCCCGTGGTGATAGTCGAGGTCCAGGACGGCCACCCGCTCGCCGGTCCGGCGCACGATGGACTCGGCCGCGATGGCCGCGTTGTTGAAGTAGCAGTAGCCCGCGTACATCGACCGGGCCGCGTGGTGGCCGGGGGGCCGGCACAGCCCGTAGACGTACGACTCGCCACCGTCGAGGACGAGATCGACGGCGGTCAGCGCGGTGTCGACCGCCCCGCGGGCGGCTCGATAGGTCCCCGCCACGATCGGGGTGGACGAGTCGAGGCCCCAGCGGCCGGTTCGGCCCAGGATCGAGGCAGGCTCGCGGGCGAGCAGCCCTGACTCCGTCCCGAAGCCCTCGAACAGCCCCGCGACGGCGAACGTGTCGGCGATGAGGCTTGGCCGGACCAGCCCCTCGCGGCGGCTGTGCGACCAGGCCTCCTCGAGAAACCGCACCAGCCCCGGATCATGGACGGCCAGGATCGGATCGGGGCCGTGCTCGCTCGGCGCGACCAGCTCGAACCCCCCGTCGGCGACGAGCGCCGCGCGGATGCGCTCCGCTCGCTCGGGTACCTCGTAGGCCGGCGTAGGCTGGCCCATGATCGTCTCGCTGACGGGATCGTGGATGAGGTGGCCGGACGTGTAGACGACGCGCATCGGATCCTCCGCGGATGGGCAGATCGACTGGCGTGGATGCTAGCGGGCCGCGAGGCCCAGGATCGCCCCGGTCAGCTCATCGGGACGATAGCGCGGCAGGTTGTGGCCCTCGGTCGGGAAGCGGGCCACGTCGATCGCCTTGCGGCCGGACGCCTGGCGGGCCGTCTGGACGGCGAGCAGGGCCGTGGCCTTGGGCCCCTCCTCGCCGTCGGCAGCGACCATGGCCACGATGGGGATGTCGAGCGCGGCCAGGACCTCGAGCGGCCGATACCGGAACATCGCCTCGATCGATCGCTCCAGGGCGTGGGGTCGAACGGCGGGCAGGAGATGGTCGGCGGGGACCTCCACGACGGTCGCCCGCGCCGCGCGCTCCTCGTCGGCGTCCCAGTGGCGGGGATCCCATTCGCGACGGTCGGCCAGATAGGCCGTCATCGACGCGAGAACCTCGGGCGGCTCGGCCAGCTCACGCATGAGCTCAGCCGGGCTGAGACCGGTCTCCACGGCCAGGTCCTGCCAGCCACCGTCGACCAGGACGAGCCCGGCGCAGCGGTCGGCCAGCTCCGCCGCCGCCCAGGCCGCGACGATCCCCCCGTAGCCGTGGCCGGCCAGGACCAGCCGCCGATCGCCCGCCACGCCGGGACGGTCGACGAGCCCGGAGCCCTCCGCGACCGCGACCAGGTCGGACGCCAGCGTGGCCGGGTCGTACGGTTCGGTCGGGGCATCCGAAAGGCCATGGCCGCGCAGGTCGGCCGCGACGACCGGGGCCTCAGCTCGAAGTCGGCGGGCGACCGCGGTCCAGGCCCAGGCCGTCCCGCCCAGACCGTGAACGAGCAGCACTCCGTGAACGCTGGAGGCGGCTGGGCCGCCCCAGTCCAGGAAGTGGATCCGCTCCCCCGGCGCGATCTCGACGGTGAACCCGTGCGGCTCGGTCGCGCTGTCCGGCCGCGGCGCCCGTGCGGCGAGGGCGTCGGCGGCGAGGTCCATCCGGCCTAGGATACGGGCGCCATGCCGAAACGCCGCCGCGGCGCCCGCTCCGCCACCACCGGTCGCCGCTGGAGCACGGACCGCAGCCGGGATCGCTTCGAGCGGCTCGTCGAGCGTGCCCTGGACGGCATACCGGCGCCATTTCGGGCCGCCCTGGCCGAGGTCGCCGTGGTGATCGAGGATGACGCCACCGAAGACCAGCTCGATATCTCCGGGCTCGAGGCCGACGATGCGCTGTACGGACTCTATGAGGGCACGCCGCGGACGGCCTACGGGGCGGATCTGGTCGCCTTCCCCAACAAGATCAGCCTGTTTCGACTCCCGCTCGAGGCGGATTTCCCCGATCCTGACGACCTTGCGGACGAGGTCCGGATCACGGTCATCCACGAGCTGGCCCATCACCTCGGAATCGACGACGACCGCCTCGACGAGCTCGGCTTCGAATGACCGCCGATCAGGACGACAGCACCGAGTAGACCGCCGCCGCCGCCGCCAGCCAGGCAAGGACCGCGCCGACCGCCATCGGCCGGCTGATCGGGGCCGGCCTGGCTCGCGGCGGCTCGCCGGCCGCCGCCTCCCGCGCTCCGTCCAGACCGCGTGAGTAGCCGGTCAGCCCGAGAAACGCGACCACCTGCGGCGTCGCCGCGAGGGCGCCGACCGTGAACGCCAGGGTGACGTAGGCGAACACCGCCACCAGTGCTCCGGCGGTCAGGACCAGGAATCCGCCGATGCTGCCCGCGTCGAAGTTCTCGAGCTGGCCGTGAAACGGCTCGATCGCCCTGACCACGAGATCGATTCCCGAGAGGGCGGCGAAGACCAGCAGATACTGGGCCACCACCGCGAAGAGCGCCACGACGATCGCCAGTCGGAGCCGGAGGCGCGCCAGTCGCACCGAGCGTCGAAGGGACTCGACCGCCATCACGTCGCCGAGGACCACGCCCGCCGCGGCGTACACGAAGGGCGCGGTCAGCACACCGACGAGCAGCTGAGCACCGATCGGTGCCGCGTCGGTGGCGTTGCTCCACACGCCGCCGAGCAGCGTCTGCAGGATCCAGCCGAGGATCGTGCTCAGGATGCCCACCAGCACCGACGCGCGGAAGACGCGCCAGAACACCTGGCGCGACCGACGCAGGGCTTCGCGCAGCGTCAGCGGTCGCCCGGCCTTTGCCCCGCCGAGGATGGCGACCCCGACGATGGCGCCCTCGACATTGATCGCAGTGAGCGCAAGCGAGGCGATGAGCAGGGCGATGGCGGTCCCGGTCGAGAGCCCGGTCAGCGTTGCGGGATCGAAATGGGGAGCGTCGCCGATCAGCGCCATGGCCGCCGGTCCGACCGTGAGGAGGCCGAGCAGACCGAAATAGAAGGACGCGTTGCGCAGCGGGATCGTCGATTGGCTGACCAGATCCAACGAGCCGGTGAGCACCTTCGTCATCCGCGGCCAGACCGGACGTCGGGGCGGCTCGGCGGTCGGTGGCGGCTCGGCGGTCGGTGGCGGCTGGGCGGTCGGTGGCGGCTGGGCGGTCGGTGGCGCCCCGTTCGGGTCCAGCGGTCCCCCGTCCCCGGGCGCGGTCCGTCGGTCGAGCGGCTCGCCGCCTCCGGTCATGCCCCGGCGCCCGCCAGCGAGCGGGCGCCTTCGATGAGCTCGCCCAGTCGTTCGATGGCCACGTTGCCGCCGGAGGCCACGACGCAGACCGTCTCGCCGTCGCGGATCGGGATCTGTCCGGCCAGGACCGCCGCGAGGGCCGCCGCGCCAGCGGGCTCGAGGACCTGCTTCATGCGCTCGGCGGCGAAGCGCAGGCCGGCCAGGATCGTCGGGTCGTCGAGCAGCACGATCCCGTCGAGATAGCGCCGGCACATCGCCAGGGTCCACTCCCCCGCGAACGGGGCTCCCAGTCCGTCGGCAACGCTGTGCGGCTGGATTGTGACGACCTCGCCCCGTTCGAGACCGAGCGACACGGCGTTGGACTCCGTCGGCTCGACACCGTAGACCCGAACGCCCGGACGGCGCTCCTTGAGCGCAGCCGCAACCCCGCTGATCAGACCGCCGCCCCCGATCCCGACGACGACCACGTCGACCGCGGGCAGGTCCTCCAGGATCTCCAGGCCGATCGAGCCATGCCCGGCGATCACGTCGGGATCGTCGAACGGGTGGGCGAACGTCAGCCCACGCTCGGACCTGATCTCCTCCATCCGGGCGAACGTCTCGCCGACATGGGCCCCATGGAGGATCACTTCGGCCCCGTAGCCGAGGCAGGCCTCGACCTTGGATCGAACCGCGCCGGCCGGCATCACGACGACGGTGGGCACGCCCGCCTGTCCGCCTGCCCAGGCGTAGGCCTGCCCGGCGTTGCCGGCCGACAGGGTCACGATCCCGGCGTGGCGTTGCTCCGGCGACAGCGACTCGACCTTGGCCGTCATGCCGCGCGGTTTGAACGAGCCCGTCTTCTGGAGATGCTCGGCCTTCACGTAGAGACGCTCATCGCGGAGGACGACGCCAGAGCTGTCGGTGACGACACCGGCCGCCGTCCGCGACGACAGCAGCGGCGTCCGGTGGACCCGGGCGGCGACCGTCTCACGCGCCGCCAGGATCCGCTCGAGCGAGACGACCATGTCGGCCATCGCCGCAGTGTCGCATACGAACCGCCGGGTTCCGGCCGCGGTTGGCTATGTCTCCTCGCCGCTGTGCAGCCACGACTCGATCGTGGCGAAGGACCGAGCGACGGGGGCGGACATGGCCGGCGGCGCGACCCCGGCGGCGGCGATCAAGGCCACGAACATGGTCGCCACGCCGGCCGCGAGCAAGGAGATCGCGGCAACTGGGGATCCGGCGAGCCTCACCAGGGCGAGCTCGGTGTCGTCGGGGCGACGCTCAGGCTGCCCGCCGCGGCGCCTGCCGACGAACTTGCGTGCTTGCGCAACCAAATGATAGACTGAGGCGGTGTTGCAAACGACGCTGACGACGGAATTCGATCGACGGCGGTTCGCCGCGGTCGGGCGGGCGCTGTCGGATCCCAAGCGTCTGTGCGTGTTGGAGTCACTCGCGGTCGGCGAGCTGTCGGTGGGCGACCTGTCGAATCGGGTCGGCTGCCAGGTTCCCAACATGAGCCAGCACCTGGCCGTGCTCCGCAGCGCCGGGTTGGTGACGACCCGCCGCGAGGGCAGCACGGTCTTCTACCGCCTTGCGGACGAGCGCGTCCTCGAGGCGTACCGACTCATCCAGACGATCGCCCGCTAGGGCGGCAGGCCCCGCACGGCGGGAGAAAGGATCCGGGCCAGATGGCCGAGATCAGAGTAGTTACCGATGCGACCTTCGAAGAGATCGTCCTCAAGAACGAGCGGCCGGTCGTGGTCGACTTCTGGGCGACCTGGTGCGGACCGTGCAAGATGGTCGCTCCGGAGATGGAGAAGATCGCTGCGAAGTACGACGGACAGGTCGACGTGGTCAAGGTCGATGTCGACGCCAACCCGGCGCTGTCGCGGGCGTTCAACATCATGAGCATTCCCACGATCGCCTTCTTCAAGCCCGGAGCCCAGCCTCAGGGTGTCGTCGGGTTCCGGCCGATGGAGCAGCTCGAGCAGCAGTTCGGCCTGGCCGAGTTCAGCACGCCGCGGGTCGCCGAGCCCGCCGGAGTCCCGGCGCAGGCAGCGGCCACCGCCGACGCCGGCGCATCGGCCGCCGAAGCCGAGACCTCGCAGTCGAAGGACGCCGATCCCAAGAGCTGAGCAGCCACCCGGGGCCATCGGCGCCCGGTCCCAAGCCCAACAAGACCCCGGTCCGCCGGGGTCTTCGTGTTCCGGGACTCGAAGTGTTCCGGGACTCGAACGCCCAGGCGACCGCGGTGAAGGCTCAGCCGCCGGCGTTGCGCCAGGCGCTCTCGAGCCAGGCCACGGCCCGGTCGAGGGCGTGGTCGTCCACGACGGCCGGCCGGAGCGCCACCCACTCGGGCCCTCGGGGCGATGGCTCGGTGTCCGGAGTCCGGATCGCCGCGGCGGCAACCGCCGGCGAGAGGCGGAACGAGACCTCGTCAGCGACCACCTCGACGATGGCGATCGGTCGGTCGTTGAGCTCGTACTCGATCGTCTCCGCGTGTTCGCGCCGGATGACCCCGGGAAGCTCAGCCGCCGCCGCGGCCACCGCGGCCGACAGAGTGACCATCGATCGGGCGAGGGTTAGGCTTGACCGACCGAGGTCCGGCCGACGGAGGCCAGCACCGCAGCGAGGTCGGCGGCATGACCCTCGTAGTGGTCGATGGTCTCGGTCAGGAAGAACTCCTCGTACTCGGGACTCTTGATCCAGCGCGCCTCGGGCACGACGGTCAGGTAACCGCGCAGCTCGCCGGGCACGGTCCGGAAGCGGCTGCGGACCTCATCCATCGGCAGGGCCAGCCAGGCCAGCCGGAGCTCCTCGTTGATGTCGTCGCCGCGGGCATCCCAGTCGGCGTCGGCCCGCTGCTTGGCCGGACTCGTCTCGCCGACCGCGAGCTCGCGGGCGACCGCCAGGCTGACCTCCAGCCAGGCGATGAGGTGACCCATCAGGTCCCGCCCCGACCAGCCATGGGCATCCTCGAGCGGCACGGCCAGCTCCGCATCGGACAGCTCGTCGAGCGCCTCGTACGGGCGCCAGCCGTCGCGCTCGTCCTCCAGGAACGACAGGGCATCGAGGTACATGCTGCGATGGTAACCCGCCCGGGTTCGGCGCCGCGTTGCCGGGTTCGGCGCCGCGTTGCCGGTGGGCCGTCGCCGGGACGTCGCTATCACTGGCGCATGGTGGGCACCCTAAGTGAACTGTCGGCTCGTCCACGGGGTTCGATCCGACCCTGGCGCAGCCCGCCGTGCGTGGGATCGCCGGCGCCGGCCGCGGACGGGCCCTCGCGATGCCCCAAAACCCGCTCATGGCACACCTAGCGTGCGGACCATGCGCGTCTGACGCGGAACGGAGCCGCGACCACGGCTAACGAGCGGACCATGCGCGCCTGACGCGGGACGGAGCCGCGACCACGGCTAGCGTGCGGACCATGCGCGTCTGACGCGGAACAGAGCCCCGACCACGGGTTCGGCGCCGCGGAACGGAGCCGCGACGACGCGATCAGGCGCCGCGGGCCCGGTCCCGGTCAGACCGCGACGGGCTCGCGGTACTCGCCGAAGACAGCCCGGAATACGGCGCAGATCTCGCCCAGGGTGGCGTAGGCCCGCGCGCACTCGATGAGCGCCGGCATCATGTTGGTCTCCGACGACTCGGGACGGGCGGCCAGGTCGCGCAGCCGGCTGAGAGCGCCCTCCACCGCTTCCGCGTCGCGCTCCCGACGGGTTCGTTCGAGCCGCCCGAGATGGGTCCGCAGCGAGGCCTCCGAGACCTGCAGCAAGGGGATCTCGAGGACCTCCTCGGGATCGGCGTAGCGATTGACCCCGACGATGCCTCGTTCACCGCTGTCGAGCTCGCGTTGGAAGCGATACGCCGCGTCGGCGATCTCACGCTGGGGATAGCCCTCGGCGATGGCCGCGACCATCCCGCCGCGCCGGTCGATCTCATCGAGATAGCGCCACACGGCCGTCTCGGTCTCGCCGGTCAGCGCCTCGACGAACCACGACCCGCCCAGCGGGTCCACCGTGTTGGCCACACCGGTCTCCTCGGCGAGGATCTGCTGCTGGCGCAAGGCCACCAGGGCCGCCTCGGCCGAGGGGACCGCCCAGGCCTCGTCGTAGGCGTCGGTGTGGAGCGACTGGGTCCCGCCCAGGACGGCCGCCAGGGCCTGGACCGCGACCCGGGTCAGGTTGTTGAGCGGCTGCTGGGCGGTCAGGCTGACGCCGGCCGTCTGGGTGTGGAAGCGCAGCCAGGTCGAGCGCTCGTTCTCGGCGTGGTAGCGCCCGGTCATCAGCTTCCACCACACCCGCCGTGCGGCCCGGAACTTGGCGATCTCCTCGAAGAAGTCGTTGTGGCTGTTGAAGAAGAAGCTCAGCCGGGGAGCGAAGTCGTCGACCCGCAGACCACGGGCGATGGCCGCCTCGGTGTAGGCCATCCCGTCGGCGATCGTGAAGGCGAGCTCCTGGACAGCCGTCGAGCCGGCCTCGCGGATGTGGTAGCCGCTGATCGAGACGGTATTCCAGCGGGGTGTCTCACGCGTTCCGAACTCGATCGTGTCGGTCACCAGCCGAAGCGAAGGACCGGGTGGGACGAGGAACTCCTTCTGGGCCACGAACTCCTTGAGGATGTCGTTCTGGAGGGTTCCCTCGAGGGCCGCCCGGGGCACGCCCCGCTTCTCGGCAGCGGCGATGTACATCGCCCAGATCGGCGCCGCCGGCGAGTTGATCGTCATTGAGGTCGAGATCCGGTCGAGGGGCAGGCCCTCGAGCAGGACCTCCATGTCGGCCAGGCTGGAGACGGCAACGCCGCACGTCCCGAACTCACCCTCGGCTTCCGGATCGTCGGTGTCGTAGCCGTACAGGGTGGGCATGTCGTAGGCAATCGACAGCCCGGTCTGGCCGGCCTCGAGGAGCTGGCGAAACCTCGCGTTGGTGTCCTCGGCGGCGCCGAAGCCGGCGAACATCCGCATCGTCCACAGGCGCGAGCGATAGCCGCTCGGGTGGATCCCCCGCGTGAACGGCGGCTCGCCCGGGAAGCCGATCTCGGCGAGGCCGCCCGTGCCCTTGAGCGACCACGGCCCATACAGCCGCTCGACCTCCACGTCGCTGATGGTCGAGAAGCGGGGCCGGCGCTCGGGCGCACGATCGAGCGCCGGGGCAAGGCGGTCGCGCTCCCAGGCGCCACGGCGGGCCGACGAGCTCATGCTCGCGACGATAGCACGGGCTGGCGCCGCGTCGACCCGTTCAGCGGAAGGCGTCGACCGCGGCCTGGATGTCCGCGTCGACGAGATCCGCGGCGAGCACGACCCGAACCCGCCCGGTCCGCTCGCCCGGCCACACCAGGATCCGCTGGAAGGACGAATCGCCGTTGAGGAAGTCGAGCCGATGCCCGGGGCCGCCAGCGAGGGTGGGCGCCGAGGTCGCGAGGTCGTGGATCTTGCCGTTGGCGACCGCGCCGGCGACGTACGAGTCGAAGATGGCCTGGTCGGTCAACCCGGCGGCCTCGAAGGTGACCAGGCTGAGGGCCTTGCCCGAGCCCCGATCCCAGGTTGCCGCGCCGAAATGGACCTCGCCGATGCCGGCCTGGACCAGCGTCCCGAGGGTGTCCGGGGAGCAGTACCGGCCGGACTCGCGCGCCGTCGACGGTTCGCCGGCCAGGACGCTCGGGATCGTCGCCTCGAGGTCGGGATAGGCGCCGGCCATGGTCTGCTCGGCGACGCCGGCGCAGGGTTGGCTCGGGTCGAACGAGGCGGGAGCGGCCGGGCCCGAGCAGGCGGTCGTCAGGGCAAGGACGACCACGCAGGCGGCGGCCGAGCGGGCACGGATCACGCCCCCAATCTAGCCGGCGCGGCCGATCTCCGCCGTCGACCCGGTGGCGGCCTTACGAACCGGTACCACGGTCCCGGAATCGGTGCGCCGCTGCGCCCGACCATCGCCGCCTCCCGGAAGGGACGAGTCGGCTATTGGCTGGGCGGGGTCGGGCAGCCTAAGGTGGGACCACGCCGTCGAACGAGCCACAGGGGCGAAACCTGAGGCGTCGGTCACGGACCGGGGTCGATCGAGCCAAACGTCGAGGACCGGCCAGGACGCGTTGCCAGGACCGGTCACAGCAGGCGAAGCGACCGCCGGCCACGAACCGAGCAACCATGATCTATCGGCCGGCAGGCCTGGGGACTCGGAACGACGGCAGGCATCATCGCGACGTTCAGCCGCTTCCATACGATCGCCCCCGAGGGCACCGGGGGCGATCGTCGCATCCGGGAGCGGATCAGTCCGTGGGCGGTCCGGGCGGCACCCGCGAGGGCCGGGTCCGACGGACGATCCCCCGCCGATCGAGGTCCTCGCGAACGACCCGGGCCGCGGCCAGCAGATCCGGATCGCGCAGGATCGTCGAGGCCATCCAGTCGATGTACGACGGCTCGAATGCGGCGATGTCGCCCAGCGTGTGACCGTGGAACTTGCCGAACGGCATCTCGGTCGCTTTGGCCGCCTCGAGGCTGGGCTGGCGCGGCGGCTTGAAGCGGCGAACGCGGGAGCGGACCAGCGGCCCATTGGGATCCGAGGCCCGGCGCGGCCCGGTCGCGCTCGCCCGCGAGCGGATGGGCGGCTGGCCGGGGGGATGCGCCGGCCGGCCCGCGTGGGTCGTGGCGTTGCGGGGTCGCAGGATGTCCGAGGTGTCCAGGCGGGCGGTGACCGGTCGGGTCGGCCGCGGTGATGGTGGCCCGGATGGGCGCCGTTCGGCGCTCGTCCCGCCAGCGGTCGTCCGGCCCGGTCGCCCCCGATCGGTCAGCTGTTCGTAGGCCGCGTTGATCTCGGCCATGCGCTTGGTCGCCAGGTGGGTCGCCGCCGTATCGCTGCCGGAGCGGTCGGGATGGTGCTCCCGGGCAAGGCGACGCCAGGCGGCCTTGATCGCGCTGGCCGAGGCGCCGGGCTTCAGGCCGAGTACGGAATGGGGCTCTCGCCTGGTCACCGGACGAAGTCTAACGGGCCGCGCTTGACAGGCCGGTCAGGGTGTCGTCCCCTTGGCGCGTGCCCACCCTCCGTCGCGCCGGCGTCGTCGCCGGGCTGACCGCCGCACCGATCGTCGCCGCGCTGCGGTTCGCCCACGTCTATCGGGTACGGGCGGGTTTTCCCCATCGCCGGCCACCGCGGTTCAGCCCGACCGACGTCGGCCTGGCCTTCGAGGACACGTTCGTCCGCTCCAGCGCCGGAGACCTTCCGGCCTGGTTCATCCCGGCTCGGGGCGGTGCGCCCGGACCCGGGGTGGTCCTGGTCCATGGCTGGGACTCGGCCCGCGACCGGACCCTGCCGACCGCCGTCTTCCTGCACGCGGCCGGCTTCCACTGCCTGACCTTCGACGTGCGCGGCAACGGGGCCAACCCGGCGGAGATTCTGCCGGTCAGCACGGGCGAGTACGGCGCCGATGCGCTGGCGGCCTTCGCCACGCTGATGGATCGCCCCGAGGTGACGGTCGGCGGGATCCTGGGCCACTCGATGGGCGGGACCGGCGCCATCCTGGCCGCCGCGGCCGACCCGCGCGTGGCCGCGGTGGTCAGCGTCTCGGCGCCATCGGATCCGCGACGGATGGTGCGCCAGACCTTCCGCCTCGCGCAGCTTCCCTTCCCCGGCCCGATCGCGACTCCGCTGTCGTGGTGGACCACGCGGGTCTTCGTCCGACCGCGCGGTCATGCCCTGCGCGCGATCAGCGCCCGGCATGCGATCGCCCGCTATCACGGCCCGGTCCTCATCGCCCACGGACGTGACGATGAGATCATGCCGGTCGAGCATGCCCGCCGGATCGCCGCGGCGGCCACCGTCGCGCGCCGCCGGGCCCCGGTCGCCGCGCCGGTCGAGCTGCTCCTGCTCGACGGCGGCGGTCACAGCTGGTTCTACGAGGCAGAACCGTTCCGCCGGAGCGTCGCCGGCTTTCTTACCCGAGCGTTGGGCGGACCGCTGCGGCCCGATGTTGCCGCCGACGCCGCGGCCGCAGCCGATTCGCGCCGGCTGCCCGAGCCCGAGACACCGCTGGTTGGCACCCGCGCGGCCGACCCGGCGCTGGCCCTCATCGGTCGGGCAGCGGCCCGCGAGCCGTGACGGTCTGGGATGCGGTCCGGACTCGGCGGGCGGTCCGTGTCTTCGCCGATCGCCCGCTGGCGGCGAACGAGCTCGATCGAATCCTGCAGGCCGGGCGGCGTGCCGGCAGCTCCAAGAACCTGCAGCGCTGGGCCTTCATCCTCATCCGCGACCGGGCAACCCTGCGCCAGCTGGCCGAGGTGGGCCCGTGGGCCGGACACGTCGCCGGCGCCGCGGTCGGAATCGCCCTCGTCACGCCCGATCCAGCCTCGGCCGATGCGCCGCTGTCGGTCATGTTCGACCTGGGCCAGGCCGCCGAGAACATGATGCTCGTAGCCTGGGAGCTCGGGATCGGCAGCGTCCCGGCCACGGTCTACCAGCACCAGCTGGCCCGGACGATCCTGGGCTACCCGGACGACCGCCACTGCGAGTACATCCTGTCGTTCGGCTACCCGGCCGATCCCTCGGCGCTGACCGCCCCGCCCCGTTCCGGTGGACGGCGGCCGCTCGAGGCGATGGTCCACCAGGAACGCTGGTAGCCGGGCAGGGCCGCTCAGCCCCTCACTGCCACTGGAAGCGGCGCGCGGCAAACCCGAAGCAAAGCACCGTCCAGCCGGCCAGGATCGCCACGCAGACCCCCAACGGCGCATAGGCGGAGCCACCGACCATGACCTGGCGGAGGGCGTCGGACAGGTAGGTCAGGGGTAGGAAGCGGGCGACCGCCTGGAGGAAGTCGGGCATCAGCGAGATCGGCCAGAACGTCCCGGACAGGAACATCAGCGGGAACTGGACGGCGCTGGTCATCCCGTTGGCGGCCTCTTCGGTCTTCGCCAGCGAGGCGATCACGTAGCCCAACGAGGTGAAGGCCAGCGAGCCGAGGACGGCCAGGCCGGCGATCACGAGGAGGCTGCCCACGATCTTGACGTTGAAGGCGAAGACCCCGACGCCGACGATGAGCACGAACTGGACCAGGGCGATGACCAGCCGCATGATCACGTTCGAGCCGATGAGCTGCCAGCGCTTGAGCGGCGTGGCGGCCAGCCGCTTGAGGATCAGCTTCTGGCGGTCGGCCACGAGCGGGATCGCCGCGAAGATCCCGGTCTGCATGAGGGCCATGCCGAGGATGCTCGGGACCAGGTAGGAGACCCCGTTGAGCTGCGCGGTCTGGATCGTCTCGGCGTGACTGGTGACGGCCACGGGCTTCTGGCCCAGGTTGACCTGGGCCAGCACGCCGCTGACGTAGGCGGCCATGAACGCCGAGTCGGACTGCTGGCTGGGGTCGACGTAGAAGGTCACGGCGACCTGCCGGCTGGGGTCGGTGGCTGCCGCCGCCACGATGTCGGCGTAGCCCTTGGGGACGACGATCACCCCTGAGTTGTCGCCCGACTTCATCTTTTCCAGCGCGGTCGCCCGGTCCAGGTCCACCAGCTTGACGCCGGGCACGGCGGCGAATGCCGCGCGGAGTGCCGCCGCGGCCGGCGTGCCGTCCTCGTCGACCCAGGCCACCGTTCGCGAGCCCGAGCCGCCGCCAAAGATCGAGCCGAACAGGAAGACAAAGATGAGCGGAAAGGCCAGCGTCCAGAAGAGCGCCTGTCGGTCGCGCACGTAGCCGCGCATGTTGGCGATGGTCATGGCTCGCAGGGCGCGCATCGGTCCTCCGTCAGTCGCGCAGGCCGCGGCCGGTCAGGTCCAGGAAGACGTCCTCGAGGGTCGCCTTGCGGATGGTCAGGTTCTCGGGCTCGACCCCGCGGGCCTCGCTGAGTGCGAGCAGCGCAGCGATCGTCGCCGGCACGTCGCCGGTGTACAGCCAGGTGGTCTCACCGTCGTGCTTGAGCGAGCTAACCGCCGGCAGCCGGGCGAGCTCGGCATCGTCGATTCCGGCGATCGAATCGAACCGGATCGCGCGCTCCCGGAAGCGCCGGTCGACGAGCTCGGACGGGCTGCCCATCTCCAGGATCCGGCCGTGATCCATGATCGCAAGGCGATCGCACAGGTGCTCGGCCTCCTCCATGTAGTGGGTCGTCAGGAGGATCGTCTTGCCCTGCGCGCGCAACCGCTCGATGAGGTCCCATAGCGAGCGTCGCGCCGCCGGGTCGAGGCCCGTCGTAGGCTCGTCGAGGAAGACCACCTCGGGGTCGTTGACGAGGGCCAGAGCGACCGCTAGACGCTGGCGCTGACCGCCGGAGAGCTGCCTGGTGAGCGCCTTGCTGCGCTCGCCGAGGTCGAGGAACTCGATCAGCTGGGCCGTCGGCAGGGTCCGGCGGTAGAAGCTCCGGAACAGGTCGAGGACCTCGACGACGGTCAACTTGGGGTACAGCTCGGCCGTCTGGAGGGTGACCCCGATCCGTTCCTTGAGGGCGTCCGGCTGGTGGACGGCATCGATGCCCAGGATCTCCAGCGCGCCGCCATCTGGCTTGCGCAACCCTTCGAGCATCTCGACCGTGGTGGTCTTGCCCGCGCCGTTGGGACCGAGCAGCCCGAAGATCTCGCCGGCCTCGACCGCAAACGAGACGCCGTCCACGGCTCGGACGTCGCCGTAGGCCTTGCGCACGTCACGCACACGAATGACGGTCTCGGCGGGAGCGGTCACGGTCATTGGCCGGATGATGACAGGCGGGTGCGATCGGCGCGTCGCCCGGCAGGCCCGGTGCGGGTCGGCGGCCGCCTGCAGTCAGACCGGATCGGCCTCGGGAGCCGGGGCGCCCAGCGCGAGGTAGGACTCGATCGCCCCCTCCAGCCCGACGTCCCTGCCGGCCAGCTCGGACAGCAGCCACTTGTGCTCGAGCACGTCGCAGTAGGCCTGGATCAGGTCCCGGTCCGGGCCGATCACTTTGCCCAACCGGGCGACGGTCGGCTCGAACACGTCCTGCTGCCAACGCCGGGCGCCCTCGGCCAGGCTGACCGGGCGCTTCTCGTACCACTCCAGCCAGGCCCGGTATTCGCGCAGGTCGTTCATCAGGATGCGGGCCTGGCCCTCGAGCGCCACGATCCCGGTCAGCCGCTCGAGCTCGCGGATGTGGAAGCGCCGGGTCGTGACCGCCACGCGCAGGCGGAGCTTGCCATCGCGATCGCCGGGCTCGAGCTCGATCTCGTCCACGGAGAAGCCCAGGTCGTTGAGACGTCGAACTCGGGCGTTGACGGCGAACCGGTCGTCCGCTCCGAGCTGGACCTCGGCGTGGAGCTCGTCCCACAGCGCCCGGTAGCGGGTCCGGACGCTCTCGGCTGCGGCGATCGCGTCGTCGAGCTCGTCGGGTCGTCCGTTGTAGACGGCCAGGTCGGCCAGGCCAAAGGCGACGTTCTCGACGAGCACGTCCAGGTCGAACGCCCGCTGGCCGTCGGACAGTGACGGATGGACCTCGCTCGTCTCGGCGTCGACGAGGTAGGCCTGGATCTTGTCCCCGTCGCGCCGGAACAGCGTGTTCGCCAGCGAGCAGTCGCCCCAGTAGACCCCGCCCCGGTGGAGGTCCACCAGGAGCGAGGCCATCGCGTCGAGGAGCTGGTCGCGATACGCCTCCGAGGCGGGTCGCAGGCGCATCAGCAGGCGCCGGTATTGGAGCGAATGGGCCAGGTAGGTCGTGACCAGGATGCCCTCATCCCGCTCGGGCGCCTCCGCCAGCCCGACTGGCGTGACGGCCGGCAGCTCGGCGGCCTCGAGCCGACGCAGAACCTCGTACTCGCGCTGGGCGATCAAGAGCGGTTCTTCCTTGAGCGCGTAGAGGACGTCTCCGTCGAGCACGAACCGGACGAGGTGGCGCGACGGGCCGACCGGCAGCTCCTTGAAGTCGCCCCGGTCCGCGGACCACTCGCCAAGGGGCAGGTTCCAAGGCAGCCCCAGCAACCCCGGAGCCGCCGTTCGCAGCCGGAGATGCGGAAACCGGGTTGCCCCGGCCAGCTCGGTCAGAGTCGCTTCCGCAGATAGGCGGTGACCGTCGCGTCGTAGCCCAGCGACTCGTACAGGTGGCGGGCCTCGGGGCGATGGTGGGCGGCGGTCACCTCGATGAACGCGGCGCCGGCCTCGCGCGCGATCCGGTCGGCCGCGGTCATCAGATCATGGCCGACGCCCCGGCCCCGGGCGCCGGCGTCGACCACCAGGGCGAGCACGCGCGCGATCGTGTCGTCATGCTCGAACCGCGGCATCACGTGAACGGCGACGAAGCCCAGGATCTCGCCGGCGTCCTCGGCCACCAGGACCTGGCCGTTGCTGCCGCTGAACCGCTCGATCCGGGCAGCGATCGTCGACGCGGCGGCCGGATAGCCCTCGTCCGTGAAGAGTGCGGCGATCCGCTCGGCATCGGCGACGCTGGCCGCGCGAAGGGTGATCTGCTGCTGCTCAGTCATGCCCCGGATGGTACCCCGACCACGACCACGAGGGGCTCCAGGAGCGATCTTCCGAGCACCAGCGCGGCCGGCCCGAGCGGGCCCTCCCCCGAGCGGGTCCGGACGCCGGCCGCGGCCAGACGGCCCACGACCGAGGCCAGCCCTCCGTCCGGTGGGCCGAGATAGAGCACGGCCGGCGCCTCGCCGTGGCGTGCCAGGAATGCGGCAAGTCGCCCCTCGGTGGACGGCTCGAGGAGAACCGCCACGGGCCTGCCGTCCACCGGCCGAGCGATGCGAGCGGTGGCCCCCAGCAGCGTGTCGGGTTGGGCCGGCTCGATCCGCCACGGGCCGGACGATGCGAGCTCGGTCGCGGCCCGGTCCAGCTCGACGGTGGCCCAGCCGACCCCGACGACCCTCAAGGAGACGCCGCCGAGGATCGCCTCGCCATCCGCCTCGGCCGCCGGGCCAGGGCCGCCGGTCTCCGCGATCTGCGCGGCGATGCCCGCCGCTCGGAGCAGCTCCGCGGCCGCGGCCGCGGGATCGAACGTCACGGCAGGATGTACTCGGGGGCGGGCCCGCCGAGGGTCTCGAATCCAACGCGTTGGTACATCTGCCGGGCGCGCTGGTTCTCAACGTACACGCCCAGAAAGATGAGGTCGTGCCCCAGGCCCAGGGCCTCGTCCACCAGCGCCCGGGTGATCGCCTCGCCAAGTCCGCGGCCCTGGTAGCCGGTTCGAACGCCGATCGCGGACAGGTAGCTCATCCGGTCCGCCCCGTGCCTCCTTCCGACAGCAGCCGGGATGCCATCGACCCGGACCAGCCGAACGTCTGCGCCCGGATCGGCCATGTCGTCGGCGATCTCAACCGCGAGCGAATGCACTCGATCGGCGCTGATCCCGAACGCCTCGGCGACGATCTCGGCCGCGATTCGCGCCTCGGTCGCGTCGACGTCGGATGGCCCGGCGACGAGACGTTCCAGAATCGCTCCGGGTGGCAGCGGCCGGGCCGGGATCGCTCGCGGGTCGCGAACCTGGAGCATCACCAGAGCACCCCCGCCGACTTCGACGAAGCCCCGTGAGCGGAGC
>JAXDKT010000131.1:0-10185 GCA_034666965.1 Chloroflexota bacterium
CGATCGTGCTGCCGACAGGTCACCCGCGACCACGGTCGCATGACTACCACTCGAAGGAGGACAAGAGCATGGGTGAAGCCAAGATGGGCGAAGAGTTCATCAAGCACGAGTTCGACGAGGCGATCGCGATCCAGCAATGCATCGTCGAGGCCGAGACGACGCTCTCGACCAAGCATCCGGTGGGCAGCGCCAAGACGGCCATCAAGGCCAGCCTGGCTGACGACCGGACCTTTCTCAAGGAGCTCCAGACATTGGGCAAGCAGCACGAGGCCACCGGCGAGGTCGAGGACGTCGCGGGCGGGCTCAAGGAGCTGATGGAGCAGACCCTCGAGACGGCCACGACCGAAGGGGCTGACAGCGACTACTACGAGGCCCACGCCGTCCTGCTCAATCTCAAGCGCAAGCAGATGGATTCGGCCGGCGGCATGCTGGCGATCGCACGGGACATGAAGGACGCCGAGCTGCGCAGGGCCGCGACCGCGTTCCAGAAGGCCCAGAAGGCGAGCTCGCAGACGCTGACCAAGGAGCTGGCAGCCTATGCGGTCCAGATCGCAACGGCAGCTTGATCCGCTGGAGCAATCCAGCGCCGGCGCACAATGATCGCAGAAGGAGACGAAATGGCCATGAACGACACCGACAATCGGCCCGATCGGGGCCCGGGCGACCCCGCGAGCGAGGGCACTGAGCCCGAGCAGCAATTCCCGGGTGCGGGCACCGACGACGAGTCGACCGGCGGCGGAGGTCAGCCCGAGCGCCGCGATCCCATCGACGGCGACAGCAGCGACGTCGTGGATGGACCGATCGGCAGTGCCTCGTTGGTCGAGCCGACCACGGTCGAGGAGGAGGGCCTCAGCGCCGACCTGGGCTGATCATGGTCGCGCGCGGGGCGCGCGCGAGATTCGGAACTGAAGGAACTGACGGCCGGCGCCGCAGGGTCACACCCCGCGGCGCCGGCCCGCGTCCGCAGCCCGTCCGCGTGTCCTCGGCGTCAGCGACCGACGCGCAGCTCCTTGACCAGGATCGCCTCGATCCGGTCGAGCAGCCGGCCCACCAGCGATGCCCCAATCTCGGCGCTCGAACCCTCCGCGGACGCCAGCACCCCGCTGTCGGGCACCAGCCCGGTCGGCTCGGGCAGGATCGTATAGGTCGGCAGCGCCATCCGGTCCGGCGCCGGGATCCGTTCGGGCGCGACCCGGTCGCCGTGGAGGTGGAGCATCAACGAGGTCTCGACCACGCCGGCGTGCTCGGCCTCCCAGCCCGGGAACGCCCCGTCGAAGACGGCGTCCAGGTCGGCCGTCGTGAGTTGCTCCCACCAGTTCACGTGGAGGACCTTGACCCCGGCCGGGGTGCCGGCGTCGCGCAGGGCGAGGTCGATCCCCTCGATGGCGAAGTAGGTGTTCTCGTAGTTGCCGTTGACCAGCGCGATCAGACGAACCCCCTGCCGGATCAGCTCGCGGACGATGTCCCGGACGCAGGCCGTGAAGGTCGCCCCGTCGAAGCTGGTGGTCCCCGGGAACGACACGCCGCCGCCGGTGTTCGGCTGGGACTTGTAGCCATAGGCGAAGCTCGGCGCGACGATCGCGGGCAGGCGCTCGGCGACGGCCAGACACAGGTCGGTCGCGATGACCGTGTCCGTGTCGAGCGGGAGGTGCGGTCCGTGCTGCTCCACGGCGCCGAGCGGCACGAGCACCACCGAGGATGGCGCCCAGTCCCGGAACTCCTCCCAGGTCAGGTCGACCATCCGGCGCGGATCACGCGCCATTGCCGGCCAGCTGGCGGGTCAGGCTGCCAAGGTCGTAGTAGTAGACCTCGCGGATCACCTGGTCATGTTCCGGGTTGAGGGTGTAGAAGGCGCTGGCCGGCCAGCGCACCATGCGTCCCGTCGGGGCGTAGCCCATGAACGACCCTGCGTGGGTCCCGGTCAGCACCAGCTCGGCGGCGACGTGGTCGCCCTCCGCGATGAAGGTCCAGCTCTCGGGTCGGAAGTCGGGCATCCCGGCGAACGTCTCCTCCATGTAGGCCCGGAAGGCGACCCGTCCCTGCGACGGCTCCGGCTGGGTCACGTCGATGAACAGGCAGTCCTCGGCGAACAGGTCGACGACGCCGTCGAGATCCCCGGCCCGGACGGTCTCGTAGACGTGGGTCATGAACGCCTTGGCATCAGCCACCGCTCGCTCCTTCCCTGGGCGCCATCAGAGCCCGTACCAGGATGTTGCCCCGCCGTCGGCGACCATCACCGAGCCGGACATGTACGAGGCCCCGTCGGACGCCAGGAACAGCGCCGCGCGAGCAATCTCCTCCGGCCGGCCCCAGCGCGCGAGCGGGATCGGGGCGAGCTGGGTACGCTCCAGGCTCTCGGGATCCTCGGCCGCATCGAGCCAGGTCCGGAGCATGGGCGTGTCGATCGGTCCCGGGCAGAGGGCATTCACGCGGATCCCCTCCGCGGCGCCATCGAGGCTGATCGCCCGGACCATGTTGATCAGCCCGCCCTTGGCCGCGCAGTAGGCGACCGTTTCGCGCGCCCCGACGAGACCCAGCTCGGAGGCGACCGCCACCATCGATCCGCCACCCGCCCGCCGGAGCGCGGGGATCCCGTACTTGGCCAGGTAGAACGGTCCCGCCAGGTTCGTGTCGATGACCGCGCGCCAGAGCTCGAGCGAGGTGTCCGGCGCGCTGCCGCTGGCCATGATCCCGGCATTGGAGACGAGCACGTCGACGTGACCGTGGCGACCCTCGGCCTCGGCGACGAGCCGCTCGACGTCGGCGGGGACGGTCACGTCGGTTCGCACGAAGTCCGCCTGACGGCCCTCGGCCCGGACCGCCGCCACGACCGCCTGACCCTGCTCCTCGCGCCGCGCGGCGGCCACGACCAGCGCGCCCGCCCGCGCGAACTCGTGGACGATGGCGGCCCCGATCCCGGAGCTGGCGCCGGTCACGATCGCGACCCGACCCTCGAGCGAGAACGGCGATGCCATGCGCCCTACCGGCCGGCGTCGAGAGCCAGGCTGCGGCACGCGGCGGCGATGGCTGCGACCGACGGGATCACGACGTCCTCCAGGCTCTTGGCCGCCGGGATCGGGACGTCCGGCACGGCCAGGCGCCGGGCGCCCCGGAGGCCGCCGGGGCCGAGGGCCTCGAACGTCCGGGCCAGCAGCTCACCCGACAGCCCGAAGCTGTGGTAGTCCTCGTCGACGACGAGCAGCCGTCCGGTCCGGGCGACCGAGCCGACGACCGTGTCGTGGTCGAGCGGAACCACGGTGCGCAGGTCGACGACCTCGACGTCGAGCCCCTCGCCCGCCAGAGTGTCCGCCGCGGCCAGGCTGCGCACGACCATGGTCGACAGCGTGGCGACGGTGATGTCCGACCCCGGGCGGACGATGGCCGCCTGGCCGAGGGCCACGGTGTAGCGCTCGTCGGGGACCTCGGCCCCCAGGGGAAAGGCACGGATCGGGCGCAGGTAGGCGTCCTTGTGCTCGATGAACACGACCGGGTCGTCGTCCTCGATCGACGCCGCCAGCAGGCCCTTGTAGTCGTACGGGTTGCTGGGCGCCACGACCTTCAGGCCGGGCAGGTGAGCCAGCATGCCCCACAGCGTCTGGGAGTGCTGAGCGGCCACCCCGATGCAGCCGCCGGCCGCCCGGATCGTGATCGGCATGCCGACCATCCCACCCGACATGTAGCGGTTCTTGGCGATCGCGTTGTAGACCTGCTCCAGGCAGACGCCGATGAAGTCCACGAACATCAGCTCGACGATCGGCCGCCAGCCGCTCAGCGCCAGGCCGACGGCCATGCCCGTGAAGCCCATCTCCGAGATGGGTGTGTCGCGCACCCGCCACTCCCCGTATTCGCGGAAGAGGCGGCGGCTGGCGCCGAACGTGCCACCCGAGTAGCCCACGTCCTCGCCGAGCAGGAGCGTCCGCGGGTCGCGCGCGAGCTCGAGCTCCATCGTGGCGGCGATCAGCTCGCTCACGTTGGCGTTGGCGCGGAGGCTCATCGGACGGGCGCCGCGAAGACGTCGTCGAAGGCTCGGGCGACGTCCGGGGCGGGCGCGGCCCGGACCGCGGCGAGCAGGTCGGTCATCTCCTCGGCCGCCTCCGACTCGATCGCGTCGAGGATCTGGCGGTCGGCCTCGCCGCGCTCGATCAGCCGGTCCAGGGCCTTGGCGATGGGGTCGCCCGACGCAACCATCTCGTCTCGTGCGCGCTTGGCCCGGTAGTGGTCCAGGTCTCCCTCGTAGTGGCCCCGGAAGCGGTGGCAGGATGCCTCGAGGAGCGCCGGCCCCGCGCCCGATCGGGCGTGATCGGCCGCCTCGGCGAAGGCCGCGTTGAAGGCTTCGACGTCGGTCCCGTCGACTCGGCGCCCCCAGGCGCCATACGCGGCCGCTCGCGCGGCGATCCCGGGGCCGGCGATGACCTCATCGGCCGGGACCGAGATCGCGTAGTCGTTGTTCTCGACCAGGACGACCAGCGGCAGGCGCCAGATCGCGGCCATGTTGAGCGTCTCGTGGAACTGGCCCGTGTTCGTTCCGCCGTCACCGGTGATGCCCACGGCCAGGTCCGAGGATCCCTCCAGCCGGGCCGCATAGGCATGGCCCAGCGCCACCGGCAGCGACGAGCCCACGATCCCGGTCGTGGAGAAGCGGTGCTCCATGTCGAACAGATGAACGTGACCGCCCTTGCCGCCGGCCAGCCCGGCGGCGCGCTCGTAGATCTCGGCCAGCAGCGGGAACAGGGGCACGCCCTTGGCGATGGCGTGCAGGTGCGAGCGGTGGGTGCTGACCATCCAGTCGCCCGGTCGCAGCACGCCCACCATCCCGGCCGCGATCCCCTCCTGGCCGGTGGCCAGATGCAGCTCACCACGAAGATCGCCGCTGGCGACGCCCGCGGCGCACACGGCCTCGAACGCGCGCATGCGGGTCATCAGTCGATGGCGATCGAGGAGCGTCGGGGCCGAAGTCATCGTCGGATCCAAGTGTGGAGGGTTCCGGCCCTGCCGGGTCGGGGGGTCACCGACAGGGCCGGAAGGGTCATTCGATCGGGATCTCGCGGTAGCGTGCCGCGACATCGACCCCCTGGCTGCGACGGTAGGCCGTCGCCGCCAGGTACCACACGGCGCCGATCGCGATGACCACGAAGGCACCGATCACCGCGACTCCCTGATCGAGGGTGAAGACCGTGTCCTGGGTCAGCCGATACAGGCCGAACAGGCTGAAGACGCCACCGACGACGCCGGTGATCGTAATCAGCGGGATGCCGGCCACGCGCTTGGCGATCGGGGAGTTCTCGAACAGCTCGCGCCGCGCGTACGGGAAGACGGCGCCCCAGATGCACACCACGGTGAAGCTCAGCGCGAAGGCGAAGAACCCGGACACGATGGTCAGCGCGGTCGAGAAGGCGTACAGCGCCAGGAAGACGGTGGCGATCACGGCCGTGACGGCGATGGCCCAGTGCGGCGAGTGATAGCGGTCGTTGACGTCGGCCAGCTTCGAGGGCGCCATCCCGTCGATGCCCCATGCCAGGAGCGCCCGGGTGGCGTAGGGGACCACGGTGCCGCCCACGAACAGGGCGATGGCCAGCACCCAGATGCCCATCAGGATGGACAGGATGGGATTGCCCGCCAGGATTGCCGTGAACACCGGCACGAACGGCGGAGCGTTGACGGGCGTGCCCGCCGAAGCCGCCAGCAGGAAGTCGTTCCCAAACGCGCTCCGGTACAGGAACATCAGGACCACGAACACCAGCCCGGTCAGGATCTGCGAGCTGACGACCCCCAGGAGCATCCCCCGCTGGACGTTCTTGACCTCGCCGGAGAACGCGGTCGCGGTGATCGCGAACCAGATCGAGAACGCCGGCCAGAGCACGAAGTTGAGCGTGGCACCCAGGTCGAAGGGCGCCGCCGGCAGCGTGCCGGCCGTCGTGCCGTCGGCGATGACCTTGGCATAGGAGCCGGCGCCGGCGATGCCGTCGAAGGCCAGCTTGAAGTCCAGCACGCCGACCGCGCCCAGGGCCAGGACGATCACCGTGATGGCCAGGCTGGCGATGGCCAGGTTGGCGAACCAGCGCTGCCAGCGGAAATAGACGGCCGCGCCGCGCCAGTGGAGGTACGACATCGTGACGATCAGGAACAGGCCGCCGGCGAAGATGCCCGTCGGGGATCCGAACCAGTTGGCCACGTCGAGCAGCGCCGGGCTACCGGCGACCGTGGCGATGCCCGCCAGGGTGGGACTGACGGCGAACTGGGCGAAGAACGCGCCGTTGAGGCCGAAGTAGAAGATCTGCCAGAAGGCGAATGAGAAGCTCAGCGCGAACCCCACCAGCGGGTGCAGGGTGCGCGACAGGAAGACGTACTCACCGCCGGAGCGTGGGTACATCCCCGCGAATAACGCGTACGTTCCGCCGATGCCCAGCGCGCCGACGATCGCGATCAGCGTGGCCAGCTCCATCGAGGCGCCCGGGTATGCCGACCAGGACAGGATCGTGAACACGATGTACGAGAGCGCGATGGTGGTGAAGCCAAAATAGAAGACGTCCGTCGTTCGGACCTGCCGAACGAGACCGGAACTGGCGCGCGTGAACACCCCCCGCGAACTTGGCTGTGGCGCCGACATCGACCGACCCTCCTTCTCTAACCCGTGAGCAGCCTGACCCCCTCGAGCCCCCGCCTGCGATCGAGGTCCACGATCAGCCCGTCAAGCACACCCTCCCCGTACTCGCTCCCAGGGTTTGCGATCGTGACCCCGGCCAGTTTCTTGATCCCCTTCGACTCATGGATGTGGCCATGGAGGCCGACAAGCGGTTGGTAGCGCTCGATTGCGTCGCGCGTCGCCGTGCTGCCGACGCTGATCATGTCCAGGCCGCTGGCATTGAGCCGCGGGCGGAGGTAGTCGTCGAGCCGCGGCGCGAGGTCCAGCCCGCTCCCGAGCGGTGGGACGTGGAGGCTGAAGATCGTCCGCCCGGGATCGCGCGCGGTCGCCGCGACGGCGTCGATCCGGGCGGCCAGGTCCTCCTCGGGGATGTCCCGCGGGCAGGCCCACGGTGTGGGGTTGCCCCAGCCCATGCCCAGGATCTGGAAGTCGTCGTCAAGGTCGATGACCCGGCCGTTGGGGTCCTCGATCACCTCCGACGACGCGAGCACGTCGTCGACCTCTAGGAAATCGTCGTTCGCGCCCGAGACGAAGACCCGGACGCCCGAGCCCGCCAGCTTGTCGTCCGCCTCGGCGACCCATTCGCGGACCCGGTCCAGGACCAGCCGCCGGAAGAGCTCGTCGATGCGAGTCTGGTCGCCTTCGTACCAGGCGTACTCCTCGGGGGTCATGTCGACCGGGTACTGACCGGCGTCGGCGATCCAGGTCCGCAGCCTGGCCTCCTCGTCGGGCGCCGACACCGCCCGCTCCACGCCAAGGAACGTCGCCGTCCGCGTCCCCCCGGGACCCTCGATCAGGGGCACCACGAACTTGCCGGTGATGTCGCCGCCCACGATGATCACGTCCGCACCATAGAAGTCGGCCGATTTGAGGAACTTGCGCCAGCACTTCCGCGACGCGTGGAGATCGGAACAGAAGAAGATGCGCATGGCGGAGTGGGTCCCCCGGGGGCCAGGGCCCTCGTTGCGCTTCAGCCTATCGGGCGATAGGCTGACAGTAGAGACCGTAGCGGCGCCGGATCGCCGTTGTCAAGGGGGTTGAGCCGGTGACACCCGAGGCCGTGGCCGCCGAAGCGGCCGAGATCCAGCGCCTGTCCGAGGAGCGGAACGTCACCGTCCGGCTGATCGGGTCACTCGCGATCGCGCAGCGCTGTCCTGGCCACCGGGCGCTGCTGGCCACGCTCGGACGGCGACCGCCGCGCGACGTCGACCTGGTCGCCTACGCCCGCGACGAGCGCTTCATCGACGGGCTACTTACGGCCCGCGGATACGCCCTCCACCCGTCGGTCAGCCACAGCCGCGAGTGGGGCGTCAACCGCCTCATCTACACCGATCCCGAGCGGGACGCCAAGGTCGACGTCTTCCTCGACCGGCTGGTCATGGCCCACACCATCGACTTCGCCGGCCGCCTCGAAGCCGAACCGACGACCGTGTCGCTGGCCGACCTGCTGCTGTCCAAGCTCCAGATCTACCGGATCACGGCCAACGACCTGATCGACCTGACGGTCCTGCTCGCGGAAGCCGACCTGGGTAAGGCGCCCGAACAGATCGGCCTCGACCGCCTCCGCTCGGTGCTCGGCAACGACTGGGGGTTCAGCTTCGGCGCCAAGCTCAACCTCACCCGGCTCGGCGAGGAAGTCCGCGGCTATGCCGGTCTCGATCCGGTCATCGCCGCGCGGGTCCTGGCCCGGACGACCAGGCTGATCGACGAGATCGACGCGGCTCCCAAGTCGACCCGCTGGCGCCTGCGCTCCCGGCTCGGCACGCAGGTCGCCTGGCATGAGCACGTGGAAGATGTCGACGTCTGAGTTGCGGTCGCGCCCGATCGAGCGGCCCACGCGCGAGCGGATCCTGTACGAGGCGGCCGAGCTCTTCGCCCGGCAGGGCTACCACGGCACGACCACGCGCGAGATCGCCGATGCGGTCGGGATCCGCCAGCCTTCCCTGTTCCATCACTTCCCGACCAAGGGCGCGATGGTCGAGGCCCTCCTCGAGTGGGACCTGGGCGTTGCCCTGCCCCGGGTGTACGTCATCGCCCGCCAGCCCGACTCCCCGGCCGTCCGTCTCTACCGCTATCTCCACGCGGACGTCACCCACCTCGCGACCGCCCCGTACAACCTCGGCGGCGTGTACACCGAGGAGGTCATCGGCAGCCCCGAGTTCGCGGCCTGGGCCCGCCGCCGGAGCGAGCTCCACGACGTGGTCGAGAGGATCGTCCGCGAAGGGATCGACAGCGGCGCGTTCGTGCGCATGGACGCGAACATGGTCCGTCAGGCGATCGGCGGCATCCTGGTCCGGGTCATCACCATGTACAGCGGTGGCCGCGGGACGGCCGATGCCCTCGCCGACGAGGTGGCTCGCCTGCTCGTCCGCGGGCTGCTGGTCGATCCAAACCGGCTCGAGGACGTTGCCCGGAGAGCGCTGACCAACTCCGCGTGATCGCCACGCCGTCCCGGCCGCGCGCGGCTCAGCCGTCTGGCGCTGGGACTCCGAGGAGTCGGAGCAGCAGCGCAAACCCCTCCTGGCTTCCGGACCAGTGGGCCCGCAGCCCCTCCAACCCAACCCGACGGCCAGCCCAGCGCAGCACCAGCGCGCTCAGGATCAGGTCATCGAGCGACCCGATCACGGGCAGGAAGTCGGGCACCAGGTCGAACGGGGAGAGCAGATAGAAGAGCAGTCCAACGAGCGCGGCCTTGACACTGCGCGGCGTCGTGCCATCGGCCAGGAGCGCTCGGACGAGGCGGACAAGGTCCGGTACGAGCCGAATGGTGAAACCCGCGAGCTCGCGCGAAGGCCGGTGCAACCAGAGGACAGCCACCAGCACGGACCATGCCCCAGCGGCCAGCAGGGCCGCGACGAGCAGGGCGGCAAGAGGGTCCATCCGCGGAGGGTACGTGGACCGCCGCCCCTCCGCGCTTCCTCACCCCGATCTCAGCCATCGCGAGCTCCGCGCTCACCGGCTACTACCCCAGCCGCGACCCGGCGGCGCGTCTCGGAGCGAGCGCGATGCGCACGAGCGAGTAGACCAGCGCCAGGGCCACGGGCAGGATCACGAACGTCTGGGCCACGCCGGCCAGCTGGGCGACCAGGCCGGCCAGGACCGGGCCGGCGAGCTTGCCGATGTCGAGCCCGCTCTGGATGATCGCCGAGGTCATCCCGGCCGCCCCGTTCGTCGCGCCACCGGCCCCCTGGCTCTGGCGCGCGGCGTCGAAGGCCATCGCCGAGCCACTGACCCGGAGCAATCCGCGGGCGAGCCCGACCGCGACGAAGATCGGGATCTGGAGCCAGAACGACCAGGCCACCGCCGGCACGATTACGACGGCGGCCGTTCCGAGCACGATCAGCGGCGTCGTCAGACGGTCCGCATCCAGCCACCGGAAGAGGACGCCCGAGCCGAGCCGCACCCAGGACGAGGCCAGCGATCTGATGCTCGACAGGATCCCGATCTGGGACAGGCTCAGCCCGTTGGCCAGGGCCAGGACCGGGTGGAAGGCGTTGATCAGCCCGTTGACCGCGTTGATGTAGACCATGACCACGGCCGCC
>JAXDKT010000132.1:0-14181 GCA_034666965.1 Chloroflexota bacterium
CTGACATCGAGGCCGACGTGACCGATCTCAAGGGTCGTGGCATCGTCTTCGAGGAGTACGACTACCCGACGCTCAAGACGGTCGACGGCATCGCCCAGACGGGCCCCAACCGCGCGGCCTGGTTCAAGGACAGCGAGGGCAACCTGATCGGCATCATCGAGTTCGCCGAGCCCAGCTGACGCGCGCACAAGCCACGCTCCCTCGCGCGGCGCGGCCGTTCCCGGGCAAGGCGCCGGTTGAGCACGTGCGCGAGCGCACTTCGACGTGCGTGAGCGAACGAGCGCAGCCGGCAACGCCGCCCTGGGGCGGCCGAGCCGCGCGGGTTCAGCCGTGCTGGTGGCTCTGCTCGGCGCGGGTCAGCTCGCGAGCGAGGTCGGCGACGGGGACGACCCGCTGAGACCCGGCCTGGAGGTCGCGCAGCTGGACCTGGCCGGCGTTCGCCTCGTCGCCCAGGATGACCGCGAAATGGGCTCCTTCCCGAGCCGCGGCCTCGAGCTGACGGCCGAGCTTGCGCTGGCCCAGCTCGGCCCGAACCCGGAGGCCCGCCGCGCGCAGTGACGTGGCCAGCCGGAGGCGCTCCACGGTCCCGCCCGGATCGGCTCCGACCACGACCGCGATCGGGCCGGGCGCGTGGGCGTCGGACGCCGGCTGCGCCTCGAGCGCGAGAACGACCCGGTCGAGCCCGATCCCGAAGCCGATGCCCGGCGTCGGGCGGCCACCGAGGAGCTCGACCAGGCCGTCGTAGCGACCGCCGCCGCCGAGCGCCGACTGTTGCCCGACGGCAGCGGCGGCGAAGAACTCGAACGTCGTCCGGGTGTAGTAGTCGAGACCGCGGACGAGGCCGGGCTCGAGCCGGTAGACGATGGCCAGGGCATCGAGATGGCCCCGGAGCGAGGCGAAATGGTCGGCGCAGGGCTGGCACAGCCGGTCCACGATCCGCGGCGCGCCGGCGTTGACCTCGGCCATCGCCGGATCCTTCGAGTCGAGCAGGCGCAGCGGGTTGCGCTCGAGTCGCTCGCGCTCGAACTCCGGCAGCGCGTCGGCGTGCCCCCGGTAGTGCTCGACCAGCTCAGCCACGTAGGCGGGGCGGCAGACCGCGTCACCGATCGAGTTGAGGGCCAGCTCCACGTCGGCGAGGCCGGCGTCGCGGTAGAAGCGCAGCGCCAGCTCGATGATCTCCGCATCCACGGCTGGACCCGGGTCGCCGATCGCCTCGACGTCGAACTGCCAGAACTGTCGGTGACGGCCGGCCTGGGGCCGGTCGTAGCGGAACATCGGGCCGACCAGGGTCAGCTTCACGGGCTGGGGCCAGGTCTGCATTCCGTGCTGGATGTAGGCCCGCACGATCCCGGCCGTCGGCTCGGGGCGAAGCGCCCACGATTCCGCCTCCTCCTTGCGCGGGACCAGCCGGAAGAGCTCCTTCTCGACGGCATCGGTGGCCTCGCCCAGGCCGCGCTCGAAGACGGCCGTCTGCTCGAACATCGGCGTCTGGATCTCGCGGTAGCCGTAGCGCGCCGCGAGCTCCGCGGCGAGGCGCTCGAGGCGAGTCCAGATCACGCGCTCGTCGGGCAGCAGGTCACGGGTGCCGCGCGGGGCGCGGTAGGCGGGCATGCCCGGAAGTCTAGGGGAACCGCAGCCGGTCAGCCCAGGTCGCGCTGGACCGAGATCACGTCCTTGAGCTGCTCGATCCGGCCCATGACCCTCGCGAGCTGACTGACCGAGGCGACCTGCAACGTGGCGATGACCACCGCGGTGTGGTCCTGCTGGACCATGACGTTGGCGGCCACGATGTTGACCTTGGCCTCGGCCACGACCTGGGTGATGTCGGACAGCAGGCCGGTCCGGTCGTAGGCCTCGACCCGGATGGCGATCGGGTAGGTCTGGGTTGCCTCGCCCTCCCACTCGACCTCGATGAGGCGGCTGACCTCGCGTTCGTTCATCACCGTCGGGCACGAGCGGAGGTGGACGGTGACACCCTTGCCCCGGGTGATGAAGCCCTGGATCGCGTCCCCGGGGATCGGGTGGCAGCACTTGGCGAAGCGGACCAGGAGGTCGCCCACGCCCTTGACCCGGACCCCGCCGGTCCGCTCCGCGGTCGACGGCGGCGCCGTCGTGGGCAGGGTCAGCTCGGCGTCGTCGACCACGCCCAGGCGCATGACGACCTGCTGGGCACCCACCGCGCCATAGCCGATGGCCGCGTAGAAGTCGTCGATGGCCTCGTAGTTGTACTGCTTGCCGACCTCGGCGATCTTGTCCAGCCCAACCGACTTGATCGACTTGCGAGCCAGCCGCCGGAGCTCGCGCTCGAGCGACTCGCGACCGTGGACGATGTTGTCGTCGCGCTCCTGGCGCTTGAACCAGGCGCGGATCTTCTCCCGGGCATGGCTGGTCCGGACGACGTTCAGCCAGTCGCGCGAGGGCCCGTGCTCGCCCTTGGTCGTGACGACCTCGACGATGTCGCCGTTGCGGAGCCGGTAGTCGAGGGGCACCAGCCGGTTATTGACCTTGGCCCCGATGCAGCGGTGGCCGACGTCGGTGTGGATTCGGTAGGCGAAGTCGAGGGGCGTCGAGCCGGCGGGCAGGTCCTTGACGTCGCCACGGGGCGTGAACACGAAGACCTGGTCCTGGAAGATGTCGAGCTTGATGCCCTCCACGAACTCGGTCGCGTCGGAGACCTCGCGCTGCCAGTCCATGAGCTGGCGCAGCCAGGCCAGCTTGGCGTCGTACTCCCGGTCGGAGCGACTGCCCTCCTTGTAGCGCCAGTGGGCGGCGATCCCGACCTCGCTGACCTGGTGCATGGCGTGGGTTCGGATCTGGATCTCGAGGGGCTTGCCCTCGCTGACGATGACGGCCGTGTGAAGGCTCTGGTAGAGATTGTTCTTGGGGACCGCGATGTAGTCGTCGAACTGGCCCGGGATCGGCCGCCAGATCGAGTGGGCCACGCCCAGCGCGGCATAGCAGTCCTTGACCTCCTCGACCAGGCAGCGGATGGCGTAGACGTCGTAGATCTCCTCGAACCCGGCGCCCTTGCGCTGCATCTTCTTGTAGATGCTGTAGATGTGCTTCGGTCGACCCTGCAGCTCGGCCTCGATGCCGGCCGCCTTGAGTGCCGGGCGGAGCTCCTCGATGGCAGCCTCGATGAAGCCTTCGCGGCCCTTGCGCCGAGTGTCGAGGAGCTTGGCCAGCTCGCGGAAGCGCTCGGGCTCGAGGGCCTTGAAGGCCAGGTCCTCGAGCTCCCACTTCATCTGCCAGATCCCGAGCCGCTCGGCCAGCGGCGCGTAGATCTCCATCGTCTGGCGGGCGATCCGCTGCTGCTTGTCGGGGGGCAGCGGTGCCAGGGTGCGCATGTTGTGGAGCCGGTCGGCGAGCTTGATGAGGACCACCCGGATGTCCTCGGCCATGGCCAGGAACATCTTGCGGATGTTCTCGGCCTGCTGCTGCTCGTGCGTATGAGTGCTGAACTTGGACAGCTTGGTGACGCCGTCGACGAGGTGGGCCACCTCGGCCCCGAAGCGCTCCTCGACGTCGGACAGGCTGAACTCGGTATCCTCGGGCACGTCGTGGAGGAGGGCCGCCTGGACCGCGATCGGGTCGATGCCCAGATCGGCCAGGATCTGGGCCGAGGCGATTGGGTGGGTGACGTAGGGCTCGCCGGACGCCCGCTTCTGACCGGCGTGGGCCTCGACGGCCATGTCGAAGGCGCGCCCGACGGGCTCGAGGTCGGCCTGGGGGTAGTGCCGCTCCAGGGAAGCCAGGAGCGTCTTGCGAAGGGGCTCGAAGGGCCGCCGAGTGGCCGGGCGGGGCGTGCCGGTCGTGGCGGTGCGCCCGGCGCTCCTGCGAGGCGCCTTGGTCGGGCTTGCGACGGGTTCGATCGACATCTGGTTCAAGGATAGCAGCGCATCGGCCGTGCTCAGCGCAGCGTGGCTTCCCGCTGGGTCGCCTAGCCCGGGTTGGCCACGACGGCCACGATCTCCAGCCCGCCGTCGACGATCTCGAACGAATCGATCCGGAACGGCACGTCCGGGCCGGGTACCACCAGGGCGACCGAGCCGATCGGGTTGCCGTTGGGGGCGACGAGCAGGAGCGCGCCGTCCTGGCGGAGCGCCAGGCGGGCGGACACGGCCAGGCCGCCGACCTCGACCCGCACCCGATCCGGGTCGACCAGGGACACCCGTTCGGGCGTGATCCCGATGACCGTCTCGACCGCCGCGCCGGCGAGAGCCTCGGCGTCGGCCGCCGGAATGGACATCGTGGCCTGGATTCGGTCGGCGGGACCGCTCAACCGGACGAGGGGGACGCCCAGCTCGGAACCGCCCCCCGGTTGGATCCGCACACCCTTGAGCGTGCCGTCGAGGCTCTGGAACGTGCGCGCCGCAAAGGACACCTCAGCGAGGGTCACATCGGCCGACGTCGCCCGCATGCCGTGGTAGGTCACGTTGGTGGCCTGGATCCGGACGCTGTCGGCCGTGAGGGTCAGCAGCTTTGGCGGCGGATCGGCGGTGACGGTCACCGTCGTCGTGTCGGCGTCGAAGCCGGCGGCCGAGAGGGCGCCCTGGGTGAGCGTTCCGGCCAGCGGCGGCAGGACGTACCAGGTCGCCGCGAGCGCGATCGCGAGGAGCAGCGCGATGGTTACCAGACAGCCGCGCACGGTCAGTCGCCGTCTCCGAAGCCGAGGGCCGCCAGGGCCCGCTCCGCGACCGCTCGCTCGTCCCACGGCAGCGCGCCGGTCGGCCCCTCCATCGTGGGCTCATGCCCCTTCCCCGCGAGGACCACGACGTCGCCGGGCCGCGCCCGACCGAGCGCCTCGGCGATGGCCGTCGCGCGATCGGGGACGACCAGCAGGTCGGTCCCGCGTCGCCGGCCGGCGGACTCGGCGCCGGCCGCGATCTGGTCCAGGATCGCCAGCCGATCCTCATTGCGGGGGTCCTCGTCGGTGACGACGACCAGACGGCTTCGCTCGCCGGCGATCCGGCCCATCATCGCGCGCTTGGCGGTGTCACGTTCGCCGGCGGACCCGAAGACCGCGATCAAGCCGCCACCGCCGGCCGTCGCGACCGGGCCCAGCTCGTCGAGCACCACCTGGAGGGCGGCGGGACTGTGGGCGAAGTCGACGATGACCGCGAACGGCTGACCCCGCTCGATCCGCTCCATCCGGCCGGGGACTCCTGGGAGCCCCTCCACGCCGGCTCGGACCGCTTCCGGATCGAGCTCCCAACCGACGCCCAGCGCCAGCGCGGCCAGGGCGTTGCGGACGTTGAACCGGCCGGCCAGCCGCAGCGCGACCTGGCCGGACCAGCCCGGCGCCACGACGCCGATCTCCAGCCGTCCCGCCCGCTCCTCGACAGATACGGCGCGGACGTCGGCGTCCGGGGCCAGGCCGTAGGTCAGCAGGCGCGCCGCCGCCGTCCGCGTCGCGGCGGCAAAGAGGCCGGCCGCCTGGTCGTCGGCATTGACCACGCCGAGCCGCGTCCGCCCCGCGCCCTTGGCCGGCGCAGGGCCGCCGAGCCGCTCGAAGAGGCTCAGCTTGGCCGCCCGGTAGGCCTCGAAGCTGCCGTGGAATTCGAGATGCTCGTGGCTCAGGTTGGTCAGGATGGCCGCGTCGTAGGCGACACCGCCGACCCGTTCGGCGGCCAGGCCGTGCGACGTCGTCTCGATGACCGCCGCACGGTCGCCACCCGCGACCATGGCCCGCAGCAGGCGCTGGAGCTCGAGCGCGCCGGGGGTCGTGACGTGGCCGGGCGTCCTGGCGTGGACCGGACCGACCCGGGTCTCGACGGTGCCGACCAGGCCCGTCGGTAGCCCCGCCGATTCGAGCGCGGCGGCCGCCAGGAACGCCGTGGTGGTCTTGCCGTCGGTCCCCGTCACGCCCACCACGGCCAGATCGAGGCTCGGGTCGCCGTACCACCAGGCCGCGGCCGTCCCGAGGGCCGCCGCGCTCCGCTCGACGATTAGTTGGAGCCCACCGCCCGGCACCGGATGCTCGACGATGGCCGCCACGGCTCCGGCGGCCAGGGCGGCTTCGACGAGCTCGTGGCCGTCGACGCGCGCGCCGCGGATGGCGACGAAGAGATCCCCGGGGCGGAGTCGGCGCGAATCGTCGCTGACGCCGCCGATCGCGAGACCGGCCACGGCGGCCGCCTCGAGCGGCACGCCGGCCCGCTCGATCGCCCGCAATCGGCCCTCGCCACCGAGCCGCGCCACGAGCTCGCCAAGGGGCCGCGGCCGGCCCGGCTCGGCGGCCTCGACCACCTCGGTCAGGGTGATGGCCGGGCGATCGACCTGGTCCGCGCTCATGCCGGCCCATCCCCATTCGCCGTCCTCGCTCGTGAGCCGCGGCGGAGGCCTTCGGCCAGCCGGTACGATCGCCAGCCGAGACCGTTGAGGGGCAGGTCCCAGGCGCCGATGTAGCGCACCTCGCGCCCACCGAACCCCTCCTTGAACTGGCGGATCCCGGGGTGGACGAGGCCCCACAGGTCGTAGGAGCTGGCACCGGCCAGCCGGCTCGTCCGGATCGCCTCCCATTTGAGCAGGTAGTTCGCCCGCCGCTCCGCGCCGGCCGCGCTCATTCCACCGTAGGGCTCGACGACGCGATCGCCCCAGCGCACGAGGAGCAGGACCGCAGCGACCTCGCCGCCGGGATCGCGCGCGAACAGCAGCCGGGCACCGCCGGTCGGGCGGAACGCGTCCCAGATGTCGCGATAGGCGGCCTCCGTCCGGATCGGGGTGCCGGTCCGGATCGACGTCTCGGCCATGATCCGATGGAACGTCGGCAGGGCGGTCGGGTCCTCGTCGGCGTCGACGTCAACGACGGTGATCCCGAGCGAGCGCGCCCGGTTGACGTATTGGCGCCACTTCGAGCGCAGGTCGCCCCACAGATCGGTCTCGTCCCGGGTCAGGTCGACGATCCGGGTGACGCTGGGCTGGACGTCGGGTGCGGGCCGCCAGCCCAGCCGCCGGAGCGAGGCTCGGGCGGCGCCACCGGTGTCGAGCGGACCATCGAGCTCGATCTCCGGGTCGACCCGGACGTGGGCCACCGCGTCCCGGCCGAGCGCCCCGCGCAGCGCGGCGGTCCAGGCGCCCAGCGACGCCTCGTCCCAGGCCGCGCCGAGCGGTCCCCGCGGGGCGTAGGCGAACGTCCAGGGCACGGGCCGCGGGCGGCGCAACAGGATCCGGGCCCCGAACCGGCCGCGATCGCCTCCGGGCGACGTCACGACCAGCCGGCTCGACCAGCCGTTGGCCGCCTTGACCCGAGCCCAGGCCGCCGTCTGGAGGTAGGTCGCCTGGCGATGGCCCGCGACGAAGGCGTCCCAGGCCGCCGACGCATCGGTGCCGTGGGGGTCGGTGATGACCGCGCTGTCGACCCCCGCCGCGATCGCCGGGGCGCCGTCCGTCACGGGGCCGCCGGACGACGGAGGGCGTCGGACATGAGCCGCACGATAGTGCCGAGCTCGGCGATCCGCAACGCCCGGCTGAAGCCGAGGTAGACCAGGCCTGCCAGCCCCGACGCGAGCGCCAGCTCAGCCAGCAGGACCGGGCGCGACGGGGCCGGTCCGATGAGTCCCTCGACCGCGGCGATCGTGGCCCAGGCCGCGGCGCTGGCGATCAGCGCACCGACCAGGGCCAGGCCGCCCTGGCCGACCACGGCGCGGAGGTCGAACCCGCCGACCCGCCGGTGAAGGACCACCAACAGGTAGCCCACCTCCACCCACGAGCCGATGGCGATCGCCAGGCCGATCCCGGCCAGCTCCAGCACGCCCACCAGGGCGATCGACAGGCTTACGTTGAGCACGACCGCGAGGACCGCGGCAATGACCGGGGTGAGGGTGTCCCGGCCGGCGTAGAAGGCCCGGGCCAGGATGGCGATGAGCGACTCGGAGGCGAGCGCCGTCGCGAGAACGACCAGGACGGTCGCCGTCAGCTCCACGCCGCGCGCATCGAACCGGCCGTACCCGAAGAGCACGGTCACGATCTCCGTGCGCAGCACGATGGTCAGGCCGGCCAGGGGGAGCATCACCCACAGGATCAGCCGCAGGGCGCGGGTCACCAGGCTGACGTAGCTGGCCACGTCCCCGCGGGCCAGGTCGCGCGACAGCGATGGGAGCATGACCACGCCGATCGGGATCCCGATCACACCGATCGGGATCTGGAAGACCGAGAAGGCGATCGAGAAGGCCGTCACGGCCCCGACGCCGATCGTCGTCGCCAGGGAGCGCGCGACCACGAAGGTCAGCTGGCTCGCACCCAGGCCGATCGCGCGGGGCACCATCAGTACCAGCGCCTGGCGGGCGGCATCGTCGTGGAGATCGATCCGCGGCGTCCAGCGGAAGCCGATCCGGCGCAGGGGCGGCAGCTGGATCGCCAGGTGGCAGACGGATCCGAACACCACCCCGACCGCCAGGCCCGTGACTCCATAGGTGGGCGCCAGGAACAGCGCGGCGCCGATAATCGCCAGGTTGTACACGATGGGGGCCACCGCCGAGGCGGCGAATCGACCCTTGGCGTTGAGCAGGCTCGTCGCCAGCGAGCCCAGGGCGAGCAGGATCGGGCTGGCCAGCATGATCCGGGTCAGGTCCACGGTCTGGGCCTGCTGGGCGGCGCTGAAACCCGGGGTGATTGGCGCGACGATCACGGGCGCGGCCACGAAGACCAGCGCCGCCAGGATGACCAGGGTGACCAGCATCAGGTCGGCGACCGTCGAAGCGACCCGCCAGGCCCGCGACTCCTGCCCCGTCTCGAGCAGCCCGGAGACAATCGGGATGAGCGCCGACGAGAGGGCCCCGGCCGCGACGAGCTGGAAGATCAGGTCGGGGATCCCGAACGCGGCGAAGAACGTGTCCAGCTCGCCGCTGGCTCCGAAGGTCGCGCCAAGGACCGACAGGCGAACCCAGCCCAGCGCTCGCGACACCAGGAACGCACCGGTCACGATCAGCCCGGCCCGGGCGAGCGAGCGGCCGAGGGTCACGACGGACGGGCGGTGCTGCGGGCGCGCGGATGAGCGTCGAGATAGGCCGAACGGAGCCGCGAACCGGAGACGTGGGTATAGAGCTGGGTCGTGGCCAGGCTCTCGTGGCCGAGCAGCTCCTGCACGACGCGCAGGTCGGCCCCACCGTCGAGGAGGTGGGTCGCGAAGCTGTGCCGGAGCGTATGGGGCGAGACGCCCAGGGGCAGACCCGCCCGCGCCCGCAACCGGTCGAGCCGGAAGCGCAGCCCGCGGACTCCCAGCGGCCCGCCGCGCTGGTTGAGGAAGACGTGGCCGCCGGCATCGTCGTCGGCGCTCGGCGGGCGGCGCGCGGCAAGGACCGGCCGGCCCACCGCCAGGTACGCTGCGACTGCCGCTCGCGCCGGCCGGCCCAGGAGACCGATCCGTTCCTTGCGGCCCTTGCCCAGGACCCGGATCTCACCCCGGCCCAGGTCAACCGAGCCGATGGTCGCCCCGGCGAGCTCGCTGATCCGGAGACCCGCGGCATAGGCGGTCTCGACCAGAGCCCGGTCACGGAGCACCAGGGCCGCGGTCAGGATCGGGGCCCGGCCGGTCCCCGCGGCGGCGGTGGCCGCCTCGGCGTCGATGGCCGCCAGCAGACTCTCGACCTGGCGGGTCTCGAGGACCTTGGGCAGGCGCTTGGGCTGGCGCGGCGTGGCGATCGCGCCCCATGGATCGCCGGCGCACAGCTCGTGGCGGCTGGCGAACCGGTAGAACGAGCGGATCGCCGCGAGCCGCTGGCCGACCGAGCTCCGGGCCCGACCGGTCGACAGCGATTCCAGATAGG
Organism: Chloroflexota bacterium; assembly: GCA_034666965.1. Lineage (GTDB taxonomy): Bacteria > Chloroflexota > Limnocylindria > Limnocylindrales > CSP1-4 > Chersky-267. The sequence continues at coordinate 9,768 of JAXDKT010000132.1, forward strand.
CGCGCAGGTCGTTGCGGCTGGGTCGGCGCCAATCCACGGCCCGCTCGTCGAGCCACTCGAGGTAGGCGGCCACCGACGTGGCGTACGAGCGGCGGGTGTGCTCGGAGGCGTCGCGTGCCGTCAACCCGCCGAGGAATCGATCGAGGGCGTCGGCGCCGGTCACGCCCCGGGCGCGCTCCCGGCCTCGCGACTGCGACTGCTCGTCCGTCGGCCGCCGCCCGGTCGAACCGTCCGGGGCCGAGTGCCGCCCGCTCGCGCGCCGGTCCGCCCGCCTCGCGAGGGCCGGGCCAGGGCGGCCGGATCGGGTGGGCCACCGGGGACGCTCGTGCCGGGCACGATGGCATCGGCCGAGAGCTCCATGGTCGCGCCGCAGGCGAGGCACATGGCCGCCTCCTCGCCCTTGCGCGCGACCGGGCCACCGTCGGCATCGTGGGTCGCTCCGAGCGGCTCGTGGGACGTCGTGAAGTCGCACTTCGGATAGCGCGAGCAACCCCAGAACAGCGAGCCCGTCCGTCGAGCGCGGCGCGGGGTCAGGTGGCCCTCCTTGCAGCGCGGGCAGACCACTTCGAAGGGCAGCGGGTCGGGCGGCGGTGGGCCGTCCTTCTTGATGAAGTCGCAGTCCGGATAGCGCGAGCAACCGACGAACGGGCCGAACCGGCCACGCTTGGCGACGAGCGTTCCGCCCTCGGTCGCGCCGCACTTCGGACAGACCTCGCCGACGCCGGGCAGAACCGGAGCCTCCTCCTCCTCGCCGGGCAGCGGCCGCGATTCCTTGTGCTCCGGATAGAGGGAGCAGGCCAGGAACTTCCCGTTGCGTCCCAGCCGGACGACCATCGGATGCCCCTCGGAGCAGACCTCGTCCGAGGGCTCGGTGGTGAAGTCCTTGCGCCGGAGAACGGATCGCTTCTCGTCGACCAGCTCCTTGAGCGGTCCGTAGAAGTCACGCAGGAGCGGGACCCACGGACGCTCGCCGCGGGCGATCTCATCGAGCTCGTCCTCCATCCGGGCGGTGAACGCCAGGTCGACGTAGTGCCCGAAGTGATCGACCAGCAGGTCGGTCACGACCTCGCCGATCGGCTCCGGATGGAGCCGCCGCTCGACCACCTTCACGTAGCCCCGATCGACGATCGTCGAGATCGTGGCGGCATAGGTCGACGGACGGCCGATGCCGTGCTCCTCGAGGGCCTTGATCAGAGTCGCCTCGGTGAAGCGCGGTGGTGGCTCGGTGAAGTGCTGGGTCGGGTCGACCTCGGCAACGTCGGTCGGGTCACCCTGGGCAAGCGGCGGGAGGGCCCGTTCGGCTTCCTCGGCGGCGTCGTCCTGGCCCTCGGTGTAGACCCGGCTGAAGCCGTCGAAGACCGTCTTGGTGGCGCTGGCCCGCAGGCCGTAGGCGTTGGCCGACAGCTCGGCCGTCGTGGTCTCGAGCTCCTTCTCCTTCATCTGGCTGGCCAGGGCGCGTTGCCAGATCAGCCGATACAACCGGGCCTCGTCCCGCCCCAGGACCTTGTCCATCTGCTCCGGGTCACGCCGGAAGGAGGTTGGTCGGACGGCTTCGTGGGCCTCCTGGGCGTTGCGCGTCTTGGTCTTGAACGGGCGACCCTTGGGCATCGTGTAGTCGGCGCCGTAGCGCTCGCCGATGACTTCCCGCGCCTCGCCCATCGCCTGGCCCGAGAGCGCCACCGAATCGGTCCGCATGTAGGTGATCAGGCCAACCTGGCCGTCGGGCGTGTCGACGCCCTCGTACAGGCGCTGGGCAACCGACATCGTCCGCCTGGGGCTGAAGCTCAGCTTGCGGCTGGCCTCCTGCTGGAGGGTCGAGGTGGTGAACGGCGGCGCCGGGCTGCGCTTGGAGCGCTTGACCGCGATCCCGTCCACGACGGGTCGGCTGGCACGCAGGGCCGCGACGTGACGATCGGCGGTCTCGGCATCGGAGATGACCGGCTTCTCGCCATCGATCTTGACCAGCTCGGCGCTGAAGCGCTCGCCGCCGGGAGCGACCAGGAGCGCCGCGATGGTCCAGTACTCGACCGCCACGAAGGCCCGGATCTCGCGCTCGCGGTCGACCACGAGCCGCACCGCGACCGACTGGACTCGGCCGGCCGACAGACCGGAGCGAACCTTGCGCGAGATCAGCGGGCTGAGCGTGTAGCCCACCATCCGATCGACGATCCGGCGCGTCTGCTGGGCGTCCACCAGGTCCTGGTCGATCTGGCGCGGATGGGCGAACGCCTCCTTGATGGCCGACTCGGTGATCTCACTGAAGGTCACCCGCGCGGTGCGCTCGGGTGTCAGCCCGATGGCCTCGGACACGTGCCAGGCGATGGCCTCGCCCTCACGATCGAGGTCGGTGGCGAGATAGACCGTGCGCGCGCCGCGGGCCGCCTTTTCGATCGCCGCGACCTGGCGCTGTCGATCGGGCGAGATCTCGTAGGTCGGGGCGAAGTCATGCTCGACGTCCACCCCGAGCTTGCCCTTGCCCGGGTTCTCGGGCAGGTCGCGGACGTGACCGTACGAGGCCAGGACCGTATAGCCGGGGCCGAGGTAGCGCTCAATCGTCTTCGCCTTGGCCGGCGATTCGACGATCACGAGGTCATCCCTGTTCATGTCGTCCGGGAGTCTAGCACCGGCTCCTTCGCGGCCGATCCAGCGCGATCAGACGTCGCGGACCCGCCGCAGGAATTCCTCGTCGATCTCCAGCTCGACCTCGGGCTGGGGCTCGGTCGTGAGCGCCGGCAGTCCGGCCCGCTCCGCGGGTCGCTCCGCGTCGGGGCTCTGGGCCAGCGCCTCGGGCGCCATCTCGATGAAGCGCAGGTGAACCAGCGGGAACAGGAAGACCGAGTCGATGTGGTCGGCGAAGATCGGGCGCTGACCGTTGAGCTGGCGCAGGTTGGTGCACAGGACGGCGACGTCCGAGGCCTGCGGGACGGAGTACAGATCGGCGAGCAGCGGCTGCTCGTTGTTGATGTGCAGGACCGCGTTCCGGATCAGAGGGCTCAGCCCTCCCAGAAGTCGACGACCAGGCGGACCCGGCCGTTGGCCACCCACACGCCGATGCCAACGTACTTCATCTTGCTCGACATCATGTTGGCGTAGTGGCAGTAGCCCCCGCACGGCTTCTCGGTCTGGAAGTAGAGGTGGGTGCCCAGGACCGAGGCGTACGGGTTGGGCGCCGAGCGACAACCGATGTTCTCGCGGTAGTCGCCGTTGTAGCCGGCCCGACGCAGGCGGTCACCGGGGTTGCCGTCGGCGAAATGGCTGCAGATCCCGGTCGAGACGAGGTACTTGGCGTACGGGCGCGACACCTTGGCGCTGATGCCCGAGTGCAGGATGAGCGGGGCGATCCCGCTCCCGCCGGGGCTGCTGCAGTTACCGCCGGCGGTCACCCAGCCGCCGCCGCGGGTGCAGTTCATCAGCTTGAGGTAGTAGGCCTCGACCGCGTGCCAGCTGCCGGCCCCGACGCTCGTGCCGTGACCGATATGACGCGAGCCCCCTGACGAGCCCGATCCGGCCTGCTTGCCGACAACCGTGAACGTGGCCGACTTCGCCGCCGCCAGCGGGGTGCCGGTCCGATCGGTGGCCGTGGTGGCGACCTGGACGAGGACCCTGGTCCGGTAGGCGAAGACCGCGCCGGGCTTGAACACGAGGACGGTGTCCCGCTCCGCCCAGCTGAAGCTGCCCTTGAGCTTCTTGGTCCCGATCCGGGCGCTGAACGCGGCCTCGGTCGAAGCCCGATCCATGCGGGCAGTGAAGCGGACCGAGAGTGTCGCCGTCCGCGACGCGTCCGATGAGCCGGCGAACGGCCGGAAGCGGACGACGCCAGGTCCCGTTGCGGTGTGCACGGTGATCGCCGCGGGAGCCGTCGTGACCGTGCCCTCGCGGTCCAGCACCGAGCCGACGACCGAGACTGTGTAGGCGGTGTCCGGCGCGAGCGACTCGGTCGGCAGGAACGTGATCGCAGTGCCCCCGCTCGAGGTCGTGGCCGACTGGAACGTGCCCTCGACTGCGGGCTCGACATGGAACGCGCGCTGGACGGCGCTCACGTCGACGGGTCCGTCATAGACCACCACGAACGAGGTCGCGCTCGGGATCCGGCCCTTGTCGGCGATATCGGCCGCGCTGATCCGGCCGGCCACCACCGCACGCGTCGCGAACACGGAGCGCGCCGGTCCGGCGAGCTTCTGGCCGGTCCGGTCGAGGGCACCGGCGGCGATGGTCACGGCGTAGTAGGCGTTCGGCGCCCAGCTCGTCTTGGGGGCGATCGTGAGCGCCTGGCCGGCGGCGTCCCAGGTGAGGGTCACGTCGGTCTGGGGCGTGACGCTCAGGGCAGCGACGACGCTGGCAGGGTCCATCGCCGCGCTGAACGAGAGGTGGACCGGCTCACGCAGCCCGTGATGCGCCTCGATCCGGCCGGAGA
>JAXDKT010000133.1:0-7784 GCA_034666965.1 Chloroflexota bacterium
AGGATGACCGCGACGACGATGACGATGCCCAGGACGGCGGCCAGCTGTCGCCCGCTGAACGGCCCGATCAGCCCGTGCCGTTCGGGCCTGTGCTCGAATCCGGGGCGTTCGCCGGCCATCAGACCGCAGTCAGGAACTGGAAGTAGCGCGGCATCAGCGAGAGCAGGTCGAGCAGCATTGCCAGGCCGATCCCGGCGACCAGCAGCCCGCCCACGATCCCCATCACCCGGGCATGGCGCTGGAGCGGCCGGAGAACGGCCGGGGCGCGGTCGTACAGGACGCCGATGGCCAGGAACGGGACCCCCAGGCCCAGGGTGTAACCGGTCAACAGCAGCCCGCCCTGGAGCGTCGAGCCGGAGGTGGCGGCCATGGTCAGGATGCCGCCCAGGATCGTGCCGATGCAGGGCGTCCAGCCGATCGCGAAGATCGTTCCCAGCCCGAACGAGGCGACGAGCCCCCGGCCGCTGCCGACCATCCGCCCGCCAAGCCGGTCGGCCAGGCCGGGCTCGGACCGGGACGGATCCTGGAGGACGATTCCGCCCGTCGCTCCGGCCACGGCCGTGCTGGCCCCGAGGTCGAGCGGTCGCCAGGTCCTCTGGAGCCGCCCGAACGAGAGGACCCCGGCCAGGTTGAGGCCCATCACGATGAGGACTGCCCCACCCACCTGGCGGAGCAGCGGCAACCACTGGCCGAGCACCCCACCGGCGTACGTCGCCGTCACCCCCAGGATCGTGAACACCAGGCCGAAGCCGAGGACATAGGCGCCGGCGTGGCGCAGGGCGATCCAGCGCGACGGTCGCGTGCCGGCCGGCGAGGCCGCAACGGCCACCGCGGTGAGCTGGCCCAGATAGGCCGGCACCAGCGGCAGCACGCACGGTGAGAGGAAGCTGATCAGGCCGGCCAGGACGGCCACCAGGAAGGTCAGGTCGGTGCCCAGGCTCATCGGTCGAGGACGTCGGCGAGGAGCCGCTCGATCCGGGCGGGGCTGATCGCGAGGGTCAGCCGCCGGTCGCCGAGCTCGATCACCGGGATCTCGGTGAAGAACGCCCGCTCGAGCTCGGGATCCGACTCGATGTCACGCTCGACCAGGGTCGCGCTCGGACGGCCGCTCGCCACGCGGCGGGCGAGGAGCGCCTCCAGGGTGACCCGCGTCTCGTCGCACAGCCCACAGCCGGCGCGCGCGTACAGGAACAGCTCCGTCGGGCGCGCGCCGTCGACCCCGGGCGGGGAGGCGTGATCCATACGGGGCCGATTGTAGTCGAGGGTCCTGCGCGGGCTTCCCGGGCGAGCCGGGTGGGAGACGTCGCCGGGCTACGGCCGCGTGGCGGCGGTCAGCCGGTAGACGTGGCCGTCCTGGGCCGTCACGTAGACCGTGCCGCTCTCGCCCTCGCCGAACGAGGTGATGCCCAACCCGGTGCTGGCCATCGGCGTCGGCGTCTGGGGTGATGGCCCGCCCGCGACGATCGACCAGATCGTCCCCGAGCACACGTCCGAGAAGAGATAGGCGCCCCGCAGCAGAGCCTGGGACCCGCGGTAGACGTAGCCGCCGATGATCGCGCAGCCCTGGCTGTGGTCGTAGACCGCGATCGGTGGCTGGAGGCCGGTCGTGTTGCAGCCGGTCGACGGCTGGAAGCAGGCATTGCCCTCCATGACATGCCAGCCGTAGTTGACGCCTTGGCCTCCGCGGCCGACCCGGGTGGCCCGGTCGACCTCCTCCCAGGCGCCCTGGCCGACGTCGCCGATCCACAGGTCGCCGTTGAGACGGTCGAACGAGAAGCGCCACGGGTTGCGCAGGCCATACGACCAGATCTCGCGCTTGAGCGTCTTGCTCCCGGCGTACGGATTGTTGGACGGGATCCGGTAGGCCAGCCGGCCCGATCGCCCGTTCACGTCGATGCGCAGGATCTTGCCCAGCAGCACCCTCCGGTTCTGGGCGTTGTTGGGAGTGTCGCCGCCGCCGCCACCGTCGCCGATCGAGATGTACAGGTAGCCTTTGTTGCCGAAGGCGAGCATCCCGCCGTTGTGGTTGGTGTTGACCCGGTGGCCTACCCGCAGGAGCCGCCGGAACGACGTCGTCGAGGCCCGGTTCCGGTTGGTCGCCGAGGCCTTGTACTCGGCCACGATCACGTCGCCCGTGCCCTTCTCGGTGAACAGGACATAGAACTTGCGGTTGTGCTCGTAGTCGGGATGGAAGGCGAGGGCGAGGAGGCCCTGCTCACCGGACAGCTGGACCTTGGAGCGCAGGTCGAGGAACGTCGACAGGCCGTGGCCGCTGCGCCAGACCTTGATCACGCCACGCTGCTCCACGACGAACAGGCGGCGCGAACGGTCGCCGGCGTTGGTGACCAGGACGGGCCCGGTGAGGCCGCTCATCACCGAGGTCAGGCCGATGCTCACGTTCGAGTAGTCGGCCGGGGCCGCCGCGACCCCGGTCGGCATCGAGGGCGCACTGGGCCCGCTTGGCGTGGCCAGGCTGGTGGTGGCGCCGGCGACGAGCGCCGCCAGGGCCAGGAGGAGGCCTGTGAGGGGCGCGAGGGCGCGGGGCGAGCGGCGGGGCGTCGCGGTCATCGGATCGTCCTCGTTCGGAGGGTCATGATGACACCACGAACTGAACTCGGCCGTCGATAGCCTCTTCGGGGCGCGGTACCATGCCCTTCGGCGCCCCTGTAGCTCAGCGGATAGAGCGAGGCCGTCCTAAGGCCTGCGTCGGGGGTTCGATTCCCTCCAGGGGCACCACACCAACGGTCGCGCCGTCAGACATCATCGGCCGCACCTGCGGCAACCACGTGACGCCTACCACCTGCTGGTCCCGGCAGTCCACCCGCTCGACTACGAGACGGACAAGTTCGGCCTTCCGGTCGGGGCTCGCGACCGCCAGCGACTCTCGCAGACCTCGGACCACGGCCCGGGCTCGGTCGAACTGGACGAGTTTGTCGTCCTCGGACATCGCCGCAAGCCGGGCCTCGATTTCGGTCCGCTGGGCGGAGTAGTTTTCGTCGGTGACGTGACCCCAGACGTCGAGGACTGGTGGGCCAAGGCGACCGACCTTGCCGCCGTTGGCCGACCGGCGGCCGCCTAGTCAGGCGACCACCATTTCGAGCGCGTCGCGGCCGTGCGCTACTCCGGCCGCGTTGGCCGTCGTTCGCCACCTGACCTGTCACGCCAGCCGGGCTACCCTCGGCCCATGGCTCGCCGACCGACCCCGAGCGCATCTACGAGGCTCGCCGAGCCGCCATCGAGAGTCGCCTGGCTAGGCCCAGAGCGCTGAGCTCCGAGGACGTGGAAGGCTGGGTGACCGCGTGGGGGGCAGAAGCAGCCCCAGGACTCTCGCACGGATAGGCCAATAGGCGTACAGTCGAACGCTGACGCCTACAGCGGGGCGGGACATCTCAGCCACTTTTCGCTCCAACAAGGATGCCGTCGCCCCGTTCGAGGTATTTGAGCCGTGGCCTTGGCCGGCGCTTACCGGGCCGCCGGGAGTGGGACCACTCGAGGAGGGAATTGCGGGCTCGGGGCCTCGGATGGGCGGTACTCATCGCTTTCATGCTGGGCGGTTGCGCCTCGCCAGCTCCCTCGCTCAGCAGCCGGCCTGAGCTCCAGGCGTCGGACCCTGCCAGGTTCGGCATTCCCGAGACGATCGGTCAATGGCAACTCAGGACCACCGTCGAGCCGATCACCTCTGACAGCCCCGTTGGCGCCATGATTGCGGAGGCGGGCGGCGACGCGGCGACGGCGACGGATGTCACTGTCCACGTATCGGGAGGACCGGACACGTTTGCTTTCGATACGCTGCGCGTGCCAGGCGTGACCCTCGAGGCGTTCACGCCCGCTGCAGCCCAACGCATCGCCGCGTTCGGCGCGACACAGCGATCGGAGATCAGCGTAGCGGGTTGGAAAGTCGTGCGTTACGCCACCCCCGCCGATTGGGCGGGCCCGCCCGAGGTCTTCTTCTTCACGTTTCGACAGGGCGTGATCTACACGTTCCGTGGCGTTACTGAGGAGCAGCTCTCGGCATTGCTAACCGGCCTGACCTAGGCGGGCTGCCACCAAGGGCTGGGGCTCGACCGGCACGACCGCGACTTCTGGACGCTCGGTGATCAGTGGATCGAGGACCAGCGGCGACGCTGACGCGGCCCGCGACGGCAGAGCTAGGGTCAGTTCGGGCGTTTCGGGGCCACGGCGCCCGTCGAGGCGCGGCGGGAGGTCGCTTGGGAAGGGACCCTCGACCCGGCCGTGCGCTGTCGCCGCGCTCGGCGGGCCTCGACGCGGACTAAGTGTTCGGTGACGCACGCCAGGGGAGCCAACGGGTAGTGCCTGCGCCCCGGAGATCGGTATCACGCCACTCGGAATGAGAATCGTCCGTCCGACCAAGCCCGGGATGACTTAGCAGCAAAGCGTGACCCTACGAGATGGGTCGCGCGTCGCCGGCGGCCGGGCGCCTCAGCGCAGCCACTAGGGCCGCCGTTCGTCAACGACACCGATGAGGAACCGCCACGCGCCTGCGATCGCCCATACGAGCCCGCCGATCGTCTCGAGGCCGATCCAGTAGAGGCCCCCGCCTTGGCCGTTGAAGGCGACGACGGAGACGGCCCCGATGAGGCCGAACGCGGCGATGCTGTAGCCGATGGCCATTCGTCGCCAGGCCGCAGCCGGTACCCGCCAGCCAACCTGCCTCAAGGCCTTCGAGTTGTTGTAGGTGTTGATCGACGCGAAGCCCACGACGATCAGCGCGAATTCGGACCCTGCCCACTCGGGCGGCTGTGGCACCAAGGCGACCAGGGCCGTGACCATCGTTGCCGTCAGCACCACGAGGGTCGCTCTTGCGTGCGAGCGATGGGTGAGGCTCCCGGCGATGAAGTCGGCGTGGATCGACAGGCCGACGACGATCAGTCCGATCAGGGCCGCGCTGGCCGCGGCGACCGTGAAGAAGAACTCCGCCCACTTCGTCGGGTCGAGCGGCTCGGACACGGGAGCAGTCTAGATGACCGGCCCACGAGGAATCGCCGTCAGCGAGGCGCGAATGCCTCGTGGTGCGCAACGCAATCCCACCGACGCCGACTGCCCCGGCGGGAATTTGCGCGTCGATGACGGGGCGGAAACCATTGGGGGCCAGATTCGGCGTCGGGAGCTGCCCTCTTTTCCTCGGCCGGCCTGGCCTCCTCCCAGGCCGGACTCCTTCGCGAGACCCCGATGTTGCGTCGGGGTCTCGCCACGTTCCGGCCCGACATCGTGCCACCGGCCAACGCTGCTAGCCTTCAGCGCGTGAATGACGGGCCGCCGCCGGAGATCAGCCAGGCGGCGCACGCGCGGGCCGCGGCGCGGGCGGCGAGGGACTGGGCCGAGGCGGACCGGCTCAGGGCGCTGATCGAGGCCGGCGGCTGGCGGATCGTGGACCGCGGGACGCATTTCGCGTTGTCGCTCGCAGGTCCGCGGGACGTGGCCGACGGCGAGCGGGTGCGCTATGGCCGGAGTGACGCCGTCCCGTCGCGCCTTGGCGAGCCGGCAACCCTGGCGGCCACGCTGGTCATCCGGGCGACCGATGCGCCCGAGGATCTGACTCGCCTCCTGGACGGCCTTCGCCGACATGCTCCGGAGGGCACTCAGGTCGTGCTCGTGGCCGACGCGCCGAGCGCCGCACAGACGGCGACGCTCGAGGCCCCCGACGGACCCGCGACCGAACCGATCGCCGGTCTGGCGCCAGAGGTCATCTGGACGGTCGACCGACTCGGCCACGCCGGCGCGGCCAACACTGGCCTGCGTCGGTCGCTTGGGCGGACGGTCGTTCTGGTCGACTCGAGCGTGGAGCCGACCGGCGATATCGTCACGCCACTGGTCCGGGCACTCGACGACCCGTCGGCCGCCGTCGTCGGCGAGCGGGGCCTGACCTCCACCGACCTGCGCCACTTCAGCGAGGCGCTGGCCGGCGAGGTGGACGCGATCGACGGCTCGCTGATGGCGTTCCGCCGCGACGATTTCGTCGCCCGTGGCCCGCTCGATGAGCGGTTCGGCACCGGTAAGCACCTCGACACGTGGTGGAGCTTCGTGCTGCGCGATGACGCCGGAACCACCGGGCCCCGCCGGGCGGTGCGCGTCGACGCCCTTCCGCTGGTCCGACACGAACCCCGCGACGACGCCTCCATCCCCGATGACCAGCGTGTCCGTCTCGACAAGCGAGCCTTCTATCGCTTCATCGAGCGGTTCGGGAGCCGGCGGGATCTGCTGGTCGCCGACGGGAAGGGTCGAAGGCCCGCCAGGGAATGACCGGATACACTCCGGCCATGCGCCGTTCGGGGGCCCGATCCCATCGCCGCACCTCGGTCGGGCGTCTGTCGAGCGTGATCGCCGCACTCGTCGTCGCCGGCATCGGGCTGATCGTCGGCGCGGGGCCCGGGGCGGGTCCGGGGGCGGTCGCTGCCGCCCCCAAGGACGCGGTGACGATCCTGAATGGGCCCGTCGCTGAGGTCGACCCGGCGCTCCAGGGCGATGTCGCCAGCGCCCGGGTTGGCGCCCAGCTGTTCGAGACGCTGACCGCCGTCGACCCGAGCCTGACCGTCCGGCCGGCGCTCGCGGAGTCGTGGGAGGTGCTCGACGGCGGTCGCCGGATCGTGTTCCACGTGCGGCCCGGCCAGGCGTTCTCGGACGGCTCACCGCTGCGTGCGGAGGACGTGGTCCGGAGCTGGCTGCGGATCGTCGATCCCAGGCAGCCGTCGCCGCTCGCCTCGCTGATGACCGACGTCGACGGGGCCGCGGCCTACCTCCGCGGCACGACCAGCGACCCGGGCACGGTCGGGATCCATGCCGATGGCGCGTCGGTCGAGGTTCGGCTCACCCGTCCGGCCGCGGATTTGCCGTCGATCGTGTCGAGCCCGACCTTCGCCATCGTGCCACCGGGCGTGGGCGCCAAGGCCAACGCCCTCGAACCCGGACCCCAGTTCGTCGGGAGCGGTGCGTACGTCCTCTCGGGCCAGACGGCGACCGAGATGACCCTGACGGCCAACGAGCACTACTGGGCGGGCGCGGCGCCGATCCGGACCGTCCATCTGCTGACAACGCTCAAGGGCAAGAGCCCGGTCCAGGCCTTCGGGGACGGCGACCTGGACTACGCCCCGATCGGCGACGACGACGCTGCCTGGATCCGCTACGACGCCAAGCTGGGCCGGGCCCTCCGGTCCGTGCCGTCGGCGGCGACCAGCTACTACGGCTTCGACGCCGGCCGGCCGCCATTCGACGACGTCAACGTCCGCCGCGCGTTCGCCGCCGCGGTCGACTGGAAGCGGCTGGTCGAGCTGGCCGGCGGAGCGTCGCAGATCCCGGCCACGAGCCTGGTCCCGCCGGGGATCCCCGGTCGCAGCGGGCGTGACTTCAGCCCGGTGCACGATCCCACCGCGGCCCGGACGATGCTCGCGGCGGCCGGATACCCGGGCGGAGCTGGCTTCCCCGAGGTGACCTTGGTCAGCAGCGGGGCGGGCTACGACCAAGCCATCCTGGCCGAGCTCAAGCGCGAGCTGGGGATCACCGTCCGCTACGAGGGCATGGAGCCGGACCCGTACTTCAGGCGGCTCGCCTCCGATCCACCCGCGTTCTGGGCGCTGGCCTGGGTGGCCGACTATCCAGGACCAAATGACTTCCTCGGGCTCCTGCTCGGCACCGGCAGCACCAACAACTACGGGCGCTGGAGCTCGGCCGAGTTCGACGCGGCGATCGCCCAGGCCGGCGGCGCATCCGATCCGGCCGCGATCCGGACCGCGTTCGACACCGCCGAGTCGATCGTCCAGCGGGACGCT
>JAXDKT010000134.1:0-12893 GCA_034666965.1 Chloroflexota bacterium
CAGGAAGCGGGGCTGGGCGCCGACGGCCAGGACCGCGCCGCCAACCAGCAGCCAGCGCAGGCCAGCCTCGAGTCCGACCGAGCCGCTGGTCGCCAGCCAGACGGTCAGCGCCAGCGCCGCGACGGCATATGGCGCGACCCGGCGCGTCGCACCGGCGAAGAACGGCGACAGGTCGAAACGTGGCGGCCGGGTGTCGGCCGCGGGAGGGTTGACCGGGGTGGCCTCGGCCGCGGAGGCGTTGGCCGCGGAGTCGCGCTGGCCCGGCCGGCCCAGCGCGAGCGCCCCGAGGGCCAGCACCAGCAGCAGCGGATACTCCCAGACGCCCCTGAACAGCACCGGAGCGACGACCGCGACGAGTGAGCTCGCCAGCACGCCGCCGGTCGCCAGGACCAGGTAGAACTCGGTCAGGTGGGCCGGCGACGGCCGGTCGGCCGCCAGCCGTCCGTGGAGGCAGGTGGCCACGATCCCCAACCCGGCGAACTCGAGCAGCAGCAGGGGCGCAATCGGCCAGCCGGCCGCCGAGCCGAACGGAACCCACAGCAGGGTGACGGCCGCCGGCGCGAGCCACTCGGCGCCGGGCAGGATTCGCCGGCCACGCGCGGAGAACGCCAGCACGAACGTGAGCAGGTAGATCGCGAGGGGCACGACCCACAGCAACGGCGCCGAGATGAGATCGGTCGTGATGAAGTTGGTGACGGCCGAGAGGAGGCCCGAGGGAACCGCCGCGAGGAGCAGCCAGCGGGCCCGCCGCCTCCAGCCGATCCGTTCGCTGGCCGCCGGGAGGCTCGATGCCGAAGCGGCCAGGGCCGGGCCGGCTTGGCGGATGACCAGCGCGGCACAGGCCGTGAGGCTGCCGACCAGGATCACGACCCCGGCGGTCCACAGCGCGCGCTGGGTTGCCAAGCCAAAGGCCGGCTCGATCGCGAACGGATAGGCCAGCAGTGCCGCGAACGAGCCGGCGTTGCTCAGCGCGTACAGCCAGTACGGGTCGGCGCTTTCGCCGCTGGGCGAGCGGACGGAGGCCAGCCAGGAGCTCAGAAGCGGCGTGGTGGCGGCGATCAGGAGGGCCGGGGCGCCGATCGTGACGAGGAGGATCCAGAGCAGGTTGACGACCGCCGGCAGCCCGACGTCCCGGAGCTCCCCGATCCGGACTGGTGCCACTGCCAGGACAACGACCGCGGCGAGCGCCAGGGCGACGTGGACCACGGCGCCGCGGCGCACGCCCAGGCGAGTGGCCGAGACGTGCCCGTACGCGTACCCAACGAGCAGGACCGTCTGGAAGAAGAACAGGATCGTGGCCCATACCGCGGGCGTTCCCCCAAAGGTGGGCAGGGTCAAGCGCCCGATGAGCGGCTCGACCGTGAACAGCAGGAACGCCGACAGCGCGATCGTGGCGGCGAACACCGGCAGGACGAGCGCGGAAGTGCCGGCCATGCGTGGCCGCGTGCCGGCCACGCGTGGCCGCGCGCCGTACATCGCTGCCGAGATTCGTTCCATCCTGAAGTTCACTCCGGTACGACATCGTGGAAGGAAATCTCCAGGGCGAGGACCCGGCAGACCTCCAGGTTCGCGGCCCAGCGCTTCCGACCGAAGCGGATGATGGCCCTGGATCGTGCGCCGGACCATGGTCCGGACGGGTCATCGGCGCGTGACCGTTGGTCAGGCGGTCCGGAGCTGGCGGGCGGCGTCGGCGAACAGGCCGTTGAAGATGCGCGCCGTCGACGGGAAGGCGTGGATCGTGTCCGCCAGGACATCGATCGGCACGCGGGCCTTGATCGCCAGCACGCACTCGTGGATCGCCGCCGAGGCGTCCGGGCAGGCGATCGCCGCTCCGATCAGCTCCCGGCTGCGGCGATCGACCACGATCGAAACGTGCCCGATCTCGGCCTCGATGGCGTAGCCCCGGCTGCTGGTGGCGAATGGCGTCGTCAGCTCGAACGCGTCACGGCCCTGGTCCATCGCCTGGTCGAGGGTCACGCCCACGAACGCGGCCTCCGGATCGGTGTAGGTGGCCCGGGGCAGGGCGCGGTAATCGGGCTTGACCCACTCGCCCAGGGCCATCCGGACGGCCAGCTCGCCCTGGTAGTGGGCCTGGTGGGTGTGGAGCTCGGGTCCGGCCGGGTCGCCCACGACCCACAGGTGATCGGCGATCTTGAGCCGACCGTCGCGCGGGAACGGCTGACGACCCGAAACGTCGAGGCCGTAGTGCTCGAGGCCGAGCTCATCGAGCGGGAACGAACGCCCGACGGCGAGCAGGATGGCCGCCCCCTCGGCGGTCGTGCCGTCGTCGAGGTCGATCACGTGGGCGCCGCCCGGACCGGCTCCGGCGCGGGCCCGGATTGCCCTCACCCCGAGCCGAACCGTCACCCCGTCGCGGGCCAGGGCCGCGGCGATCGTCTCCGAGTTGCGCGGGTGATCGGTGGGCGCCAGACGGGGGCCCGACTGGACGATCGTGGTCGGCACGCCGAAGCGGACGTAGACCTGGGCCAGCTCGCAGCCGGTCGGTCCGCCGCCCAGGATCAGCAGGCTGGCCGGTAGCTCGCGGGTCAAAGTCGCCTCGCGGTTGGTCCAGGGCGGGATGTCCTCGATTCCCTCGACCGGCGGGATCTTGGTGGTCGACCCGACGGCCACGACCAGGTCCCGGCCGGCCAGCTCGTGGACCTGGTCGTCGTGGCTGACCTCAACCCGCCCCCGACCGAGGATCCGGCCGGTGCCCCGGACCACGACGGCACCGGCCTTCTCGAGCGAGCTGACGTGGCTCGAGTCGTCCGGCTCTGGCGCATCGGCCGGCCGGTTGATCATGAAGTCCCGGTGGGCCGAGGCGCGCGGCCAATCGTAGGCCGCGGGGTTTGCCGCGTGGCGGCCCGCCGAGTACAGGAGCGCCTTCGATGGCAGGCACCCGATGAACGGGCAACTCCCGCCAAACCAGCGCCGGTCGACGATGGCGACCGAGGCTCCCAGCTCGCGGGCCTTGTGAGCGGCGGCCTCGCCGGCCGGTCCGGCGCCGATGATCACGAAGTCGAAGGTATCCATGGGTCCCCTGGGCGCGGTCGTGGTATGCGACGAAGGTAGTCCGTCCGAGACCGATTCGCGACCCCAACGGCCGGTCCAACGTCGGTCGACCGTGCCGCGGCCCCGCCCGACGCGCTACGCTCGGACGATGTTCAATCCCCGCGGATCGATCACCGTGATCACCGGCCCGATGTTCTCGGGCAAGACCGCCGAGCTGATCCGCCAGTGCGAGCGTGCTCGGATCGCCCGGCGCAAGGTGGTCCTCATCCGGCCGGCGCTCGACGACCGGACCGAGCCGGAGACCGTGCGCAGTCGATTCGGGGTCGCCTTCCCGGCCCGGCCGGTGGCGAATGCGAGCGCGATCGAGGCGGTCGTGGCCGAGACCCGGGCGGACGTGGTCGCGATCGAGGAGGGCCAGTTCTTCGACGCCGGCATCGTCGCCGTGTGTGAGCGTCTGGCCGATCGCGACCGGGTGGTCATCGTGGACGGGCTCAACCGCGATTTTCTCGGTCGTCCCTTTGGCCCGATGCCCGAGCTTCTCGCGATCGCCGAGGAGGTCGTCATGCTGTCGGCGATCTGCATGGTCTGCGGCGGTGAGGCCAGCCGCACCCAACGCCTGGTCGATGGCCGGCCGGCCACACCCGACGACCCGCTGGTGGTCATCGGCGGGCTCGGTGACGAGCGCTACGAGGCCCGCTGCCGGGTCCACCACGAGATCGGCTGAGGCTGCGGAATCGCGACGGCCCCGAGGGCTCGGGGCCGCCGTCGTGTCGGGCTTGGGCCAGGGCCCCGCGGTCAGCCGACGGTGCGGACTGCCTTGACAACCACCGAGCCGGCGAATTGGTCGTGGAGTCCCTGCTTGGTCGGGCTCTGGGCGGTCGTCACCAGGAGCGCGATTGCCCACACCAGGCCAGCCAGCGAGAGGAGCAGGCCGAGCGCCGGCAACGGCTGGAGAAGCTGCGCCAAGGCGAATACCCCGCCCAGGGCCAGCCAGCGCTTGACCGCTTGCTCCATGGTCAGCGTCGCGCCATCGGCCGCGTTGCCAACCTGCATGCCCAGCAGTCGCTGGCCGATCGTGCCGCGCATCCTGGTCCAGGTGTAGATGTAGTAGGCGGCCGAGATGGCGGTGCCGACGACAGCGCTGATCAGCAGGCTGACATAGTTGTACGAGATTTCGGTGCCGGTGAGCGTCATCGGTGCGCCCAGGATCGACCCAAGGATCGCTCCGATGACGATCAGAACGATGCCCACGATGATCGCATCGATGATCTGGGCGATGATCCGATTTGGGACGTCGGCATAGACCAGGCCGGCATGGCCGGGAACGGCGGCAGCCGGCGGCGGAGCCGACGCAGCGGCCCAGTCGCTCGGCGGCGGTGGTGCGGCGGGCGGCGGTGTCTGTGGCGTCGGAGTCGTCCCTGGCTCAGGACCGGACATCAGTACCCTCCCGTTCTGCTCGGCTCGCTGAGCCATACGGCCCAGGACGGCATTCCCCGCGTCAGGATACGCCCGTCGAAGGCCTCTGGAACACGGAATTCCGCAGCCTGCCCGAACCTGGCCGTCTGAGCGGGCGGGAACCAGCCACCGGCGGGTGGAGTCTCAGGGGCCAACGCCGGCTGCCTGGGCCGGCCCAGCCTGGGGAGGGTCGCGCGATGCGGCGACGACATCCAGCGGTCCTGACGGCCCTCATTGCCGCGGCGATGGCCCTGTTCACGACGGTCGGACCGGCTCTCGCCTGCGGCGGCCTGATCGGCCCCAACGGTGCGGTCAACCTGCTCCGGACGACGACGTTCGTCGGCTATCACGCCGGCGTCGAGCATTACGTCACCTCGTTCGAGTTCGTCGGTGGTGGCGGCCGGTTCGGCTCGATCACGCCGCTGCCGGGCGTGCCGTCGAGCGTCGAGCGCGGCGGCGACTGGACCCTCCAGCGGCTCATCCGCGAGACCCAGCCGGTCAGGGAGCGGTTCGCCGCGGACGCGCTCGAAGCTCCGGCGGCAGGCGGGGCCCAGGTCCTCCTCCAGACCAGGATCGACGCGCTCGACATCACCGTGCTCAAGGGCGGTGGCGACGACGTGGGGGTGTGGGCGAAGACCAACGGCTTCCGGCTGCCGCCCGACGCGCCCGAGGTACTCGACTTCTACGCCGCCCGCAGCCCGATCTTCCTCGCGGCCAGCTTCGACGCCGACGCGGCGGCCGCCCGCGGCCAGAACGTCGGCGACGGCACACCGATTCACGTCACGATCCCGACGCCCAACCCGTGGGTGCCGCTGCGCATCCTGGGCCTGGGCAAAGCTCCTGCCGAGCGCGTCCAGGCGGACGTCTACCTGCTGACCGACGGTCAGCCCAGCTTCCTGCCGGCGCCCACCGAGCGCGGCATGGCGCTGGCCCACGCCGCGCCCGCGACCGACGGCCTGCTCGGCGACCTCCGCTCCGACAAGGGCATGGACTGGATCCCGGCCAGCGGCTGGCTGACCCAGATCCGGCTCGATGCCACGCCCGGCGATCTGACCTACGACCTGGCGATCGACGCCAGCGGCCAGGGTGCGCCGTCACGGGTCGCGGCAGGTCTGAGCCAGCCGCCGGCGACGGATCGGCCGTTCGTGCCAGCGGGTCCACTGATCCTCCTCTTCGGCACCTACGTCGTCGCCATCGGGCTCGCCGTGGTTCGGATCGGCAGCCGGCCGGTCGCCAGCTCGTGAACCAGGCCGGCGGCCTGAGTCGGGCGGCCCAGACCCGGGCCGCACAGGCGCTGGTGGTTCCGGCCCTGCTCGTCCCGGTCCTGGCGGCCGGCGCGGCCGGCGTCCTCGCCGCGGGTGGCGCGATCCACGTCCGGATCGAGATCGAGCATTCCCGCTTCCTGCCGGCGGCATTCAGCGTCCCGGTCGGTCGTCCGGTCGTCATCGAGCTGCACAACGCCGATCCGATCGACCACGAGTGGATCGTCGGGGACGAGGCCACCCACCTGCGCCACGCGACCGGGACCGAGGCACATCACGGTGCCCGCCCGACGGAGGTCTCGATCGACGCCCTCTCGACGGTCACGACCACGGTCACGTTCAGCACGCCAGGTACGTTCCGCTACGTGTGCCACCTCCCTGGCCACGAGGCCTATGGCATGGTCGGCACGGTGACCGTCACGCCCTGAACCCACGCGTGTGTGCCGTCGGCGTTCACGGCCCCGGCGGCGGTGACTTGACGCACCGGAAGCCGTTCCAGCACACTCGCGCCCCAGGGGGTGGCAGCGGGGCCCGCGAGGCCCCTTCCCGCGTGCACGGGAGTCGATCGCGCCATGGGCCTGATCGTCCGCGAGGCTCGGATCCATCCGACGGGGGGCCTCCGCCCGGCGCCCGCCGACGTCCGCGTCGAGGACGGCCTGATCGCCGCGATCGCCCCGACCGGCACGCTCAAGCCGGGCGCCGCGGACATCGTCCTCAACGCCGAGGGCCGCCTGCTCTCGCCACCGCTGGTCGATCCCCACGTCCACATGGATGCCGCGCTGACCGTCGGCGAGCCGCGCCACAACGAATCGGGCACGCTCATCGAGGGCATCCTCACGTGGGCCGAGCGGAAGCCCTCGCTGACCCATGAGGACGTCACGTCGCGAGCCCGTGAGGCGATCATCTGGGAGGTCGCCCAGGGGACGGGCCTGATTCGCTCGCACGTGGACGTGTGCGACCCCAACCTCGTCGCGCTGCGTGCCCTGCTCGAGCTGCGCGAGGAGGTCCGTGACATCGTCGACCTCCGCCTGATCGCGTTTCCCCAGGACGGGATCCTGAGCTTCCCCAACGGCAAGGAGCTGATGCGCGAGGCGATGGCCCTCGGCTGCGACGTGATCGGGGGGATCCCGCATTACGAGTGGACCCGTGAGGATGGCGTCGCCGAGATCGAATTCCTGTTCGACCTGGCGCGCGAGACCGGGGCGCCGATCGATCTCCACTGCGACGAGACCGACGACGAGCATTCGCGCTTCCTCGAGGTCGTGGCCGCGCGCACGATTCGCGACGGCATGCACGGTCGGGTCGTCGCCGGCCACACCACCGCGATGGCCTCCTACAACGATGCCTACGCCTTCAAGCTGTTCCAGATCCTCAAGCGCGCGGGCGTGACCATCGTGGCCAATCCGCTCGACAACATCGTGCTCCAGGGCCGCTTCGACTCGTATCCGAAGCGGCGCGGGATGACCCGGGTCAAGGAGCTTGACGCGGCCGGGATCAACGTCGCCTGCGGCCACGACTCGATCATGGATCCGTGGTACCCGCTGGGGCGTGGCTCGATGCTCGACGCCCTGTCCATGCTGGTCCATGTCGGTCAGATGACCGGCCGGGCCGAGCTCTTCCGGGCATTCGAGATGGTCACGACCAACCCGGCCAGGGCGGCCCAGGTCGAGTACGGGGTGAAGGAGGGTGGAGCGGCGAACTTCGTTGTGTTCGATTGCGAGGACGAGGCGGAGGCGATCCGGCTCCGGCCGGCGGCCCGCTGGGTCGTCCGAAACGGGCGCATCGTGGCGGAGACCGAGCCGGCCCGCAGCGTCGTCCATCGCAACGGTGAGTCGCGGGCGGTGTTCTTCACCAAGCCGGCCGCGCTGAAGGAGCGGAAGGGAGTCCAAGCATGACCACTGGGGCGCTCACCCACGAGGGGATGCCCACCCATGAAGGCGATCTCTCGATCGAGGCCCACGGCTTCGAGCCCATCCCCGAGTCGGCCCGCTACGGGTCGGTCTCGCGCATCTTCACCGTCTGGTTCACGCCGAACCTGGTCCCGGCCGCGTTCTTCATCGGGACGCTGGCCGCGGCGAACTTTCTCCAGGTCGGCTTTCTGACCGGCGTCCTCGCGATCCTCGTCGGGACCGTCCTCGGATCGGTCCTCGTCGGCGCGCTGTCGACCATGGGTCCGGCGACGGGCATGGCCCAGATGCCCTTCGCGCGACTGCCCTTCGGCAAGAGCATCGTCGTGCCGGGCGTGCTCAACTGGCTGAGCTGCATCGGCTGGGACGGGGTCAACAACGTCTTCGGTGCGGCCGCGATCACGCTGCTGACCGGGCTGCCATTCCCCATCTCACTGCTGATCATCGTGGTCGCCCAGGGCCTGCTCGGGGTCATCGGCTACGAGGCGATCCACACCTTCGAGAAGTACATGGCGATCGTCCTCGGGGTGATGTTCGCGGTCCTGACCGTGGCCATCCTGGGACACGCCAACTTCAGTCGCGTCGACGGGTTCACCGGGCTCGACCAGCTCGGCGCGTTCGTCCTATTCGCGGCGATCGCGGCCAGCTTCGTCGTCGCCTGGGGCCTGTACGCCTCGGACTACAGCCGCTACCTGCCGGTCGACGCACCGCGATCCAAGATCTTCTGGAACACCGTCCTGGGCCTGACCCTGTCGGCGGCCTGGATCGAGATCCTGGGGCTGGCGGTCGCCGACAAGTCGACGGGGGCCGCGGTCGGGACGATCAACGACATCCTCGGCGGCGGCATCCTCGGGGCGCTGGCCATGATCGCGATCGCGATCGGGACCGTGGCCGTCAATGCCATGAACGACTACACCGGCTCGCTGTCGCTGCAGGCCGCCGGTCTGCGCATCCCGCGGGTGTACTCGGCCATCGCCGTCGCCGTCCTCGGCTTTGCCTTCACGATCTACCTCAACAGCGGCAACCTGCAGGGCAAGTTCGAGAGCTACCTGCTGTTCATCCTGTACTGGGTCACACCGTGGGCCGGCGTCGTGCTGGCCGATTGGGTCCTGCGCGGCCGACCGCGCCGCCTCGAGGTGGGCTGGCTGACCGATTTCTCCCGGCTGCACTCCGGATGGCTCGCGCTCCTGGCCCTGATCGTCGGGTTCCTGGTGTCCCTGCCATTCCAGACATCCGAGTTCGGGCAGGAGATCGCCGACGCGACGCACCTCCCGATCAATGCCTGGGCGGCGACGCTCCACTACGCGGACATCGCGTTCGTGGTCGGGTTCGTCGTCTCCTGGCTGATCTACTGGGTCGGCGTCAAGGCCCGGGCCGGACTGCCGGTGCCCGTGACGGAGTCGACCTCGGTCTGATCCTGTGGTCGGATCGCGAAGGGCCTGCCGTCGAGGCAGGCCCTTCATCGTCTACGGGTCGGCTGGCAGGACGGGCGGCTGGTGGACGACCGGCGTCAGGTCGAGCGTCTCGACATGGGCGGCCACCTCGGCGCAGGTCGTGACCCACAGCCCGTCGGTGGCCGTGGCGCGAGCGATCAACCGCTCCAGCGCAACCGCCCGGGAGGCGCGCCCGCTGACGAAGGGGTGGTTGGTCAGCATGAACAGACCGCCGTCGGCGGTGAGCGCCTCGAGCTCGAGGGTCCAGCGGGCCCCGACGTCGGCCGGGCTGGAGATCACTCCCGAGCCGGTCAGCCCGGGCAGGTAGTTGTAGGCCTCCCAATCGTCGAGTGCCCAGTGAACCGGCAGCTCGACGATCGTCGCTGCACCCGGCTCGGCCGAGACCGCCAGCCGATAGGGGTGATCGGCGTCCATCAGGCTCGAGTCGTAACGGATCTCGTTGCGGGCGAGGATCCCGGGCAGGGCGTACGAGGCCTCCCAGTTGGGTGCCCGATAGCCGACCGGCCGGACCCCGGCCACCGCGTCGAGGGCCTCGAATCCGCGCAGCAGACGACGCTCCTCGGTCGCCTGGTCCGCGTGCCGCGAGCCCTCGTGGAGGTAACCGTGGTGGGCGATCTCGTGGCCTGCGTCGCGGATCGAGCGGACGGCCGCGGGCCAGCGCTCCGCGGAATAGCCCGGGATGAAGAACGTCGCCCGGATGGACTGCCGGTCGAGCAGCCGCAGCAGGCGCGGCACCGCCGTCCTGGGCCCGTACGCCTGATGGGTCATCACGTCGAGCTGATCGCTCGTCTCGGGATGCTCGAACAGGAGTCCGCTCTCCGCGTCGAGGTCGAACGTGAAACAGGCGGCCGCGCGATAGCCGGCCGGCCATTGGAACCCGCCCGGAAGAACGGACCGCCAAGCCTCGTTCATCCTGGGCGACCCTCCTTCTCGCGCCGAACGGCCACCAGCGACAGCATCTCGTAGGCCAGGTTGGCGGCCAGGAAGGCGGTCTGGCCGGCCGGATCGTAGGCGGGAATGACCTCGACGACGTCGAAGCCAACGAACTCGATCCCGGTCAGCAACCGGACGATGGCCAGGGCGTCATGGGCCGACAACCCGCCCGGCTCGGGAGTGCCCGTCCCCGGCGCGAAGGCCGGGTCGACCACGTCGATGTCGAAGCTGATGAAGGCCGGTTGGTCGCCCACCCGCGACCGGATCGCCGTGGCCGTGGCCTCCGGACCGATGCGCAGGACGTCTTCGGTGGTCAGGTACTCGAGGCCGAGCTCCGACCGGAGCCCGGACCAGTCCTCGCGGTCGTAGAGCGGGCCGCGCAGACCGACCTCGATCGAGTGCGCGACGTCGACCAGGCCCTCCTCGATCGCCCGGCGCATCCACGTGCCATGGTTGTACTTCTCGCCGAAATAGCTGTCCCAGGCGTCGGTGTGCGAGTCGAAGTCGATCACCGCGACCGGGCCGCGTCCGCGGGTCGCTCTCAGGTGGGGCAGGGTGCAGGCGTGGTCGCCGCCGATCAGAAGGGGCACCACGCCGGCCTCCACGATCGGGCTGACCGCCGCCTCGATCGCGGCGTAGCTGCGCTCGATGTAGCCGGGCACGATGGCCACGTCGCCATAGTCCACGCAGCTCAGGATCTCGAACGGCTTGACGTCGAGGTGGGGGTTGTAGGGGCGGAGCATGACGCTTGCCGCGCGGACCCCGTTGGGACCGAACCGGCCTCCGGTCCGATACGTCACACCGGTGTCGAAGGGGACGCCCACGACCGCGACGTCGACCTCGTCGAGGGTGCGGACATACGGCAGGCGGGCAAACGTCGCCGGCCCCGTGAACCGAGGCGAGTTGAGCGAATCCTCGGGAACGTAGCGCGGCACGCGGCCATGGTAAGCCCGCGCCATGGGCCGAATCAGCCCAATTGCCGCGCTGGCCGGCGCGCGGCAGGCGCCGGCGACGCCTCGCTACACTCGGGCGATGCGTGCCGCCGTCCTGCCCCGTCCCGGCCAGCCGGTCGCGATCGAGGAGCTCGAGCTCGACCCGCCCGGACCGGCCCAGGTCCGGGTCCGGATGCTGGCCAGCGGGGTCTGCCACTCGGACCTCCACGTCCGCGATGACGAATGGGATCGGCCGGGCCCGATTGTGATGGGCCACGAAGGCTCCGGCGTGATCGAGGCGCTCGGACCGGGGGTCGACCCCGCGGCGACCGGTCTGCAGCCGGGCCGGCTGGTGGCGCTGTCCTGGATGGTCCCGTGCGGGACCTGCCGGTCGTGCCGGGCCGGACGGTCGTGGGCCTGCCTCGACTCACCATCGTTCGGCCACGGCCGGGACGCCCACGGCCGGACCCGCGCTCATCGGGCCGACGGCAGCGACGTGCTGGCCTACCTCTCGATCGGGACGATGGCCGAGGTCCAGGTCGTGCCGGCCGCGGCGGCGATCGCCATGCCCGAGGGCACGCCGCCCGAAGTGGCCGCGCTCATCGGCTGCTGCGTGGCCACCGGGGTCGGGGCCGCGCTCAAGACCGCCCAGGTGCCCGCCGGGGCGAGCGTGGCCGTGATCGGCCTGGGTGGCGTCGGGCTGTCGATCGTGATGGGCGCCCGACTGGCGGCCGCCGCCCGGATCGTGGCGGTCGACCGCGTGCCGGCCAAGCTCGCCCTGGCCGCCGAGCTGGGTGCCACCGACGGCATCCTGGCCGATCCCGACCCGGCGGTCACGGAGGGGGCGATCCGCGCCGCGACCGCCGGCGGCCCGGACTTCGTGTTCGAGGCGATTGGGCGGCCGGCCACCGTCGAGCTCGCGATCGCGAGCCTGCCACCCGGCGGGACGGCCGTCCTGGTCGGGATGACCCCCCAGGGCGAGCGGGCCGGATTCGATGTCTACGGCTTCGTCGACGGCGGGCGGCGGATCCTCGGCTCGAACTACGGCTCGGTCGTCGCGCCGGTCGACTTCCCGCACTACGCCGAGCTCCACCGCGCGGGCCGGCTGCCGATCGAGCGACTGGTCGAGCGCCGGATCGGTCTGGCCGACGTCGAGGGGGCCTTCGATCGACTGCGCCGGGGTGAGGGCCTGCGCAACGTGATCACGTTCTAGGGCCAGTTCTCGGGCCGGTCAACCGCCGCCACCGAGGAAGGTCACGCTGACGATCGTTACCACGAGGAACAGGAGGTAGCGGGCGAGCCAAGATCGCCAGGTGCCCTCGGCCTCGGCCAGCATCCGCGGCGCGAACACGAAGGCCAGGTAGAAGAAGCCGCTGAACAGGACCTCGAGACCGAGCACGGCGGCAAACGCCCCGGGCGTTGCCGCCGGGTCGCTGAGCAGCTCGCGCAGATCGAAGACGGCGGACATGTCGGCGACCATCCCGCCGAAGACCGTCCCGGCGATCAGGATGAAGGGCAGGATCATCAGGCGGCGAAGCACGCGCGGCAGGTTGGGCAGTCGCGCATAGGCGACGTAGGCCCCCATCGTGACGATGAACACGACGCCGGTCAGGACCTCGGTCTCGATCCCCAGGCGACCCATCGCCGTGCGGCTGATGATCGAGATCGAGAGCAGGAAGGGCATCGGCGCATACGAGCGCGGCGTGGACATGTCGTCGAAGCCGATCACCGGGTCGCCCGGGCTCCGGGTCGCGACCACGGCGATCGCCAGCACCACCGCGACCAGCCAGATCAGACCCGAGAGCGCGTCGGGCTCGGTGCCCAGCGGGTCGCCGGCGTTGGCGCCCGAGCCGGACAGGAGGCGGGTCAGGGGCGCCCCCAACCCGAGCCAGCCGAGCAGTGCGACGTCCTCGAGGCGGAGCGCGCCGCCGGTCAGGC